>CAZVCQ010000507.1:0-2484 GCA_964626085.1 uncultured bacterium | reverse complement strand
CCGGATAGAGCACAGACAGTTGACTCGGGCCTGCTGGGCGCCTAGACTATCGCGCCGAGGCGCTGAACGCCCCGGCCGACAACTCGCCGTTTGTCAAACCCCCTCCGCGACGGAGGAAAGGAGTTCGTGTGAAGATAGTTGCCAGTAGTATTCTTGCAGTCCTGGCCGCGGTTGCGTTCGCTGACTGGACGAGCATCGGGCCTGAAGGCGGACCGATTTACTGCGGCACGGTCGTGGCCACCAGCCCGCCGACCGTGTACGTCGCCTCGACGTCTTCGGGCGCTCCGCTGCTCAAGACCAACGATGGCGGCGACAATTGGCAAGCGGCCGGCGCGACGATGAGCAGCTACCCGTACGTGCTCGTGCCGCACCCAACCGACACCAATACGCTCTACGGCTCGTACAGCTCCATCTTCTATCGGACATCCGACGCCGGTACCACCTGGAACCAGTCCTCGCTCGGCTCCAACACCTATGGCAACGATATCGCAATCAACCCGCTCAACCCGGAAGTCATCTACGTAGCCGGCTACAAGTACGACGGCTCGGCCTGGAGGATGACCTCGCTGAAGAGCACCGACGAGGGTCAGTCCTGGGTTCCCACCCAGATCGACACCTTCCCGAGCACCACGGTCTACTCGGTGGCGATTGACCCGGTCGACACCAATGTCGTCTACGTCGGCGCGTACATCGACACCTTCTCTGTCATCTTCAAATCCACCGACTGCGGGACCTCCTGGACGCCGTTCAACCTGCCGGGCAACCTGTACTACACCTACTCGCTGTACGTCAGCCCCGCCGACCACAACATCGTCTTCGCGGGCACCCTGTACGGTGTCTGCCGCTCGACTGACGCCGGCGAAACCTGGACGCGCCAGAGCACGAACAACTACAACTATCGCATCGTCTCGGTTCCGGGAAAGCCCAACCTGATGTACTCCGCCGCCTACTCCAACGTCTACCGCTCGACCGATGCGGGCCTGACCTGGACCGCGTGCGGCACCGGCGTGCAGGGCACCACGGTCCGAACGGTGCTCACCGTGCCGGGCGAATCGAGCACGGTCTACTGCGGCTCGACCGCCGGCATGTTCAAGTCCACTGATTGCGGCACAACCTGGAACCAGGTCAACCACGGCATCGCCATCGGCAGGATAGCCGTCGTTGCGTTCGACCCCGGCTCGCAGGGCGCTGCGTACGCGGAGTTCGTCGACAACGACATCTTCAAGACCACGGACGACGGCCTGACCTGGGCGCCGCAGAACTCGCCGCTATCCTGCGGCAACGTCTGTAATATCCTCTTCGAGCCCGAGGACCCGCAACGCATCTGGATGCTCGAAGCCTCCGGCTGAGGCAACGCCGAGCTCTTCAAGAGCACAGACGGCGGGTCCGTCTGGACAACAGTGGAAAGCTGGATGAATGATGGCGGCTTCATGGCCATCTCCCCTCTCAATCCGGACATCATGTTCTGCACCGGCAACGTCTACAACTCAGCCTACTTCGTCGGCGTGTCGCACTCGAGTGACGGCGGCACTAGCTGGGAACACGATACAATCGGACTCGGCACGCGCGGCTGGGCGGTCGCGTTCGACGGCGTGGACACGAACCGGGTATACGTCGGCGGCGATTCCGCCTACAACTACCCGTGCCTGCTCATCTCGACCGACTTGGGTTCAACCTGGACGATGAGCCGCACCGGCCTGAACGGGGCCGTCAACGCGGTGATGACGATTCCGGGCAACGGACAGCTCGTCTACGCCGGGACCAATAGCGGCCTCTTCGTCTCGACCGATGCCGGCGCGACGTGGTCGGGGACGTCGCTGACACGGTCAGTTCGCACACTCGTCTACGACCCGGCCCACCCGCAGGACATGTTCGCCGGCACCTACGGCTATGGTGTCTATGCCTCAAATGACAGCGGCGCGACCTGGACCCAGATGAACGACGGCCTGACGTGCAACAAGGTCCTGTCTCTCGCACTGCGTCCCGGCGCCGAGAACACCGTCTACGCCGGCACCGAAGGCGGCTCGGTGTTCAAGACGACGTTGGCGACCGGCGTATCATCTCCCTCGTCCCCCGTCCCCCGCCACTCGTCCCTCGTGGTATCCCCGAACCCGTGCCGTGGATTCACGAACGTCAGCCTTGGCTCCTCTCTCCTCTCCCCTCACTCCCCACTCTTCATCTACGATGCCACGGGACGTCTGGTCCGGACGCTCGAGGTCCCTACTTCGTCCTTTGTCCTTCGTACTTCGGACCTGGAACCGGGCGCCTACTTCATCCGTCTGAAATCGGGGCGCGAGACTCACACCTCCCGCCTCATGGTCCTGCACTAGCGTCTCGACCAAACAGAAGCCGGCAGGCGAAACGCCTGCCGGCTCTTCTTAGTCAGTCGGTATTGGGCCTACTCTGTCTTCACGACCTTGCTGGTGAGAGTACTAATCAGAGCAATAAATAGCTTGCATTCCTGCAAGGGTTGTGTATAGTGAT
>CAZVCQ010000506.1:0-2490 GCA_964626085.1 uncultured bacterium | reverse complement strand
GCACGTCCGTTATGCCGCCCTGTAATGCAAGCTATTTTGTACTCCGGGTAATATCACAAAGTAAGAGGAGGAACGATGAGAACATCATCGCTGATAGTCGGTCTGAGTCTGGCGCTGGCCGGAGTTGCAGCGGCCCAGGATTCGTTGGACTGCCGGCTGGTCGGAACATACAACACGCCGGGCTATGCCGGTGACGTGGCCGTGTCCGGGAGCTATGCCTACGTTGCGGACTACAGCGCCGGCCTGCGCATCATCGACGTGAGCGTCCCGCAGAGCCCGCATGAGGCCGGGTACTTCGACACGCCTGGTTCTGCCTATGGCGTGGCCGTGTCCGGGAACTATGCCTATGTGGCGGACGACATTGCGGGCCTGCGCATCATCAACGTCAGTAACCCTCAAAGCCCGTATGAGACCGGCTACTTCGACACGCCATCCAAGGCTATGGACGTGGCCGTGTCGGGTGACTACGCCTACGTGGCGGACTTCGCGGCGGGCCTGCGCATCATCAACGTCAGTGACCCTCAAAGCCCGTACGAAGCCGGGTTCTACCGCACGCCGAACTATGCCAATGGCGTGGCCGTGTCCGGGAGCTGTGTCTATGTAGTGGATAATGATTCGGGCCTGCGCGTCATCAGCGTCAGTGACCCTCAAAACCCGTATGAGGTCGGGCACCTCGACATGCCGGACCGGGCCCGCGGCGTGGCCGTGTCCGAGAGCTGTGCCTACGTGGCGGACTGGAATGCGGGCCTGCGCATCATCAACATCAGTGACCCTCAAAGCCCGTATGAGGCCGGCTACTTCGACACGCCGGACCGGGCCTATGGCGTGACCGTGTCCGGAAACTATGCCTATGTGGCTGACTACAGCGCCGGCTTGCGGGTCATCTCAGTCTCCGACCCGGCGAACCCGATTGAGGTCGGGTACTACGACACGTATGGCTGGGCCTTTGGCGTGGCCGTGTCCGGGAACTATGCCTATGTGGCGGACTACGATGCCGGCCTGCGCATCATCGAGTACTACGGGGCAGGAATTGAGGAGAACCCCAAACCGCCGGCCTCAAGCCACAAACCGGAGGCAACCATCGTCCGCGGAGTGCTGGTGCTGGGTGCAGCAGACAGTAGACAGAATACAGCATACAGGGTGGGACTGCTCGACGCGGCAGGGCGGAAGGTAATGGAGTTGCGAGCGGGCGCGAACGATGCAAGCCGCCTCGCGCCGGGCGTGTACTTCGTACGGTGGGCGGCCGGCGGGGCGCGGTCAGCTGTCAATAAGGTCATTGTGTCAAAGTAGGAGGGGCTGATGAGATTCTCTTGTGTGCTGTTGGCCGTTTGTTGTTGGCTGTCGGCCGTCTCCGGCCAAGTGCTCGAGACGACCATCCGGTTGCCGGATTCGCTCTCCGGGGTCATCGACCCGTGGCGCATTCTCTATGATTCCAGCAACAACGCGGTCTACGTCGCGGGCCAGTACGGCGGCTCCGTCGTCGCAATCGACGGCGCGTCCGCGGACAAGGTCGCGCGCATCCCGGCAGGCCGCAGCATCCGGGCCCTGTGCTACAACCTCCAGAACAACAAGGTGTACGCGGCCGACTACTCAAGCCGCAATCTGACCGTCTTCGACGGCACCACGCGCGAGGTAGTTGCGACCGTCTCGGTCGGCGACAGCGCGAGTGCCCTCTGCTACAATCCAGTCGGCAACAAGGTGTACTGCGCCAACATGCGCTCGTGGAACGTCACGGTCATCGACGGGGCGACCGACTCGGTCCTGACGACCATCGCGGCCGGCATTCCGGCCCAGGCGCTCTGCTACAACAGCACCGACGACAAACTGTACGTGACCGGCCGCGGGTTCACGAGCCTCAAGGTGATTGCCGCCGGCCCGGACACCGTCATCGCAACCCTCCCGGTCGGCGAGGAACCACGCACGTTGCTCTACAACCCGCAGGTCAACAAGGTGTACTGCGCCAATTCCTCGAGCAACTCGGTCACCGTCATCGACGGCGCCGCCGACAGCGTACTCGCGAACCTGGGGGTCGGCTACAGCCCGACCGCGCTCTGCTACAACCCGCAGGACCGCAAGGTCTATGCCGCGGACTTCTCCCACGACGACGTCGCCGTCATCGACGCGGATTCGAACCGCGTCCTGAGGCGCGTGGCGGTCCATCGCTACCCGGACGCGCTCTGCTACGACCCGGCGCGCGACCGGGTGTACTGCGCGGGGTCCTACGACAACGCGGTTTCCGTGCTCGACGGAGCCACCGACTCGGTGGTCGCGTCCATACCGGTCGGGCGCTACCCGGCCGCCCTGTGCTACGATGCCCGGGACAGCCTGGTCTACTGCGCCAATCTGAACGGTAACGACGTGACCGTCATCGACTGCGCGACCATGACTGCCGTCGACTCGGTAGTCGTCGGCGCGGACCCGCAGGGGATAATCTACAACTCGCAGGCTGACCGCGTGTACACAGTCAACAATGGCAATAACCGGCTGTCG
>CAZVCQ010000505.1:0-2495 GCA_964626085.1 uncultured bacterium | reverse complement strand
TCATGAATCCAGGTGTGGGTGTAGTGACGGCGGGCGCAGAGCAGGCCGCCGAACGCGTTCTTCATCGCGCCGGTCGTCGTCGTGTAGATGTGGCACTTCATGGTCGGCAGGTGGACAATGTTCTTCCCGAAGAAGTAGTCGGGGATGCACGGCCCCCTGGGGTAGATGCGGTCGAGCGCGAGCATCTTCGCCTTCGGCTTGAACGGCACCCACTTCATGTCGCTGTCCTTGAAGTTGTAGAGCACCGGCAGGCCGCACTTCTTGAAGATGGGAACGTACTGGTTCAAGTCCTCGCCCTTGTACGTGTCGATGACCACTGTCTTGTTCTGCACGCAGGAGAGGTCGTTGTACCCGAGGTCGTGGAGTCCGAGGATTGTACCCTCAAGCTGCCACGGCGTCGTATTGGCCGATGGCATCGGGTAATGCCATGAGATGTTGTCCTTGAGGATGGTAGTCTTGCCCGGGGCGAGGAACTTATCGGCTTCGCCCAGCTTCAGCAGCCGGCGATAGTCCTCGAGGACCGATTCAGGCTTGGTGCGAAGGACCGCAACCTTGGCTCTGCAAGGCATAGGCGCTCATTATACCGATGTCCCGCCCCAACCGCAACCCGGCGAGTCGGAGAGGGCCATCGGCTTACGGCTAGCGGCTCCCGCCTGTTTCCGGCCCCGCATCCGACCGAGGCTGTAGGCGGAAAGCCGTTGGCCGTCTCCAGCGTTTCAGCATCGTCTCGACCGGGCCGGCCATTCTGTCGTGCCCGTTACTCATCGTTCCGCGTTCATCGCTTCCGTATCTGCGTTCGCCATTCAGCGCTCATCGCTTCGCACTCATCGCTTCGCACTCATCGCTTATCACTATTCGCTCATCACTCTCCGCGTGAACTCGACCATCTTGTCAGGCCGCGTCCCGGAACCTATCCGCCGATGATCTCGTTCAGGCCCTCAATGACAAGGCCAAGTTCTTCGACTGAGACTCGCCCTATCTTGGGTCCCAGGCGTTCGACCGAGAGCGTCCGAATCTGGCTGACCTTCACCCACGACTTCTTTGGGAGCTTGGGATGAGTCAGTTCGAGAGTGAGCGGAAAGCCGGCCGACTGAGGCTGGCTGGTCAGTGCCACTACTATCACCGTGCCCGAGTGCTCGTTGAAAACATCCTCGCTCAATACAAGCACGGGACGCCGCCCGGCCTGCTCCCGACCCCGTGTCGGGTTCAAGTCGGCCCAGACAATGTCACCTCTCAGTACTCGGGCCACTTCGCCGCCTCATCCGACATGCCCTCCTCGGCCATGGCCTGCTCGGATGCCCGGTCGAGCTTCGCGCACTCCTGCGCCAGCCGGCTCCGCTCCATCCGAGCCAGCTTCTCGGTAATGGCCTCCTGTACGGCCCGGCTGCGATTCGGGAATCTCCGGCTCTTGACCAACCGGTCCAGACGGCTCAGCAGCTCTCGTTCAATCGTGACTGCGACCTTCGCTGTACTCATGGTGTCCTCCTTTAGTATGACATATTATCATACCACGCCCGCCGGGTCAATGCGAAACTCCTGCGCCGCTCCTTTCGGTTCCTTAACGCCGTAAGCTGTAGGCTGCAAGCCGTAGGCTGTCGCACCCAGTACTCATCGTTCCTCGCTCATCGCTCATCGGTCCGTTCCTCGCTCGTCGCTCCGCACTCATCACTCATCGCTAATCGCTCATCGTTCTGTGCTGTCATGCCCGGCACTCATCGTTCCGCGCTCCGCGCTTCCTCTCTCTGCGTTCGCCATTCAGCACTCATCGCTCCGCACTCATCACTCATCGCCTATCGCTCTCCTCGTTACTCGACCATCTTGTCATGCCGCGTCGGTTCTGCCGCGTTCATCTGCCTTTGACTCGCTTCGGGCACCCTGTGCGCGGGCAGGTCGGGCAGTAGAACCACGACGGTGGGACATCGGGTGCCGTCCCCGTCTCGCGTGCTAGTCGCATGACCTCCAGTGCTTCCTCCAGCCGGGCAACGGTCTGCGGCCTGACGCTGACCTTGTACGTTCTGCCTGGGTACTGCACGTAGCAAAAGGTAGGGCGCGTCCCGAACTCCGCCTCCACAAGCAGCGCCTGCGCGATCACCTGCATCCGGTCGGACTCGTGCAGCTTCCTGGGAGTCGCACCCGACTTCAACTCCACCGGGGTGAACTCCCTGCCCTGCTTCACCACATAGTCCGGCTTGCCAATCAGGCCGTATTGAGAGGCCCGTAGGAGCTTGGCCGGTTTCTCGTGTCCGGCATAGACCACTTCGCCCGGCGGAAGGCCCGCGACCCGGCGCGGACCCCAGCGCCCAAAGACCAGCCACAGGATGAAGCAAACCGCTGCCAACGCCAACAGGATGGAGCCGATCATCACCAAACACCGAGAAGGTACAGCACCACTGCTGCGGCTGCCAGCAATCCCGCCGCGATAAGCAACACCTTGCTCCATTTCGCCGGTTCGGCAGCGGTCTTGGCGGCCGCATCATGGTAGTCCAGACCTCGCT
>CAZVCQ010000504.1:0-2506 GCA_964626085.1 uncultured bacterium | reverse complement strand
TGCCTCACTTCCACGTCCGGCGCTCGACGCCGAGAGAGACGTAAGAGCTGTCGTTGGTCGCAAGACCGCGAACCCTGAACTGCACGTCGTTGAACCAGCCGAGCGTGTCGCTACCCCAGAGCGGGGCGTAGTAGAGCGTGTCGTTGACCTGTACCGTGTCTAGCGATTGCGTCCATGCGCCGTAGTATTTCGTCGCCGGATCGCCCGGATACCACTGAACCCAGCGCCATTCGCAGATTGCCAGCGTCGCACTCCAGCCAACGCCGGATTCGACCACGCAGTAGTACCAGAGCTCGGCCTCGGGCAGCACCCGGTCTTGATGGCCCGGCGGGCCATACCTCAGCGGCCACGCCCAACGCGGACTTGAGTCGCGCGGGATGATGGCCAGCGTGTCAACGCCAGCCAGTAGCTTGCGGTAGGTCAAGCCCCATGTCGCGCCGGTCGGTGTCTCACTGTAGTCGAACTGCCTATCCGTGTTCCAGTTGAACCAGTTATTGTCAACCGCCAGCGCCGATAGCGGCAGGAACGCCGCTATCAGCAGGGCGGAGAAGATGGGCCTCACGGCCTACCTCCGATACCGCTTGACCACCCAGAGCCGGACCTTGGTCGACTCGTTCTTGGCGACAGCCGAGTCAACCCGCCTGACCTGGATGTCGTCGAACCATCCGCAGGTGTCATTCGCCCAGATCGGCGCGTATGTCAAGGCGTCGGTCGTACCGAGTCGGAGCGCACTCGCGGTCCAAGCTGTCCAGTATGCGCTTGTCGTGCCTGGGTACTTTACCCGGAGCCGGTACTGGAACTTGTGCAGGAATACCGGGGTTGCGCCCCAGGTATCCGTGACTCCGAAGAGCCAGAAGCCGGCGTAGGGTTGACCGACGATGACCTTGGCCGTATCGGTCGCGTTGCCGGGCGGGAAGTAAACCGTCTCGGCCGCCGCGATATACACCCAGTCGTTCGAGAGTCGCGTCGCTACCGCGTCAACGGCCAGTGCCGGGGCCGCGAACAGCCCCAGCACCAGCGTCAGAATCAGAACCGTGTAGATGTTGCGCTTCATGGTTCCGCCTAAGCCGTGGGTACGGCTTCGAGGTACGCCATCGCTTCGGTAATCGCGTAGACCCCGTCAGCGTAGCCGTCGACCTTGTACCACGTCATGTTCTCCTTGAACCCGGCGTGATCGCTCACGCTGAACTGCTGGCCGCCGTTGCCCTGCAGCCAGTACGAGAGGTCGCCGAAGAAGATGACGGTCTGGTTCGCGCCGCCGATGTTATTCGGGATTTGGTTGTCGACGACGTACCGATGGCCGTCGAGAAGATTCGGCCGCGCGCCGGTCATGTCGCGATTCAGCAACGGATTGCCGAAAGCGTCTGGGAGCATGTCGCACTCAGACTCGGCCTGCTGATTCATCACGTAGCCGCTTGAGGCGTGATACTGATTCGGCACGTAGGCCCGAATGTTGCGGAGGTCTTGCCAGCCCAGGGTGCCAGGCACCAGGAGCGCGATGTTCTGGACTCCGGCAGTGTTGAGGATGCCATCGTAGGGATCGCCGAGCCCGCCGATGTCGCCGACCAGCATCAGCCGGTCAAGCTCGCGCTGCATCGCACCGGCAATCCAGCCGACCATCAAATTCTCGATGCCGACGTTGTTGAACTTCAGCAAGTCGTGGGTGAGGCTCCACAGGACGTAGTAGTTCTGGAGTTGGAGATACGGCCGGTCGAACTCCGGCGTGTCGGTCGGTGTCTTGGTCGTGCCCGGCATATACTCCTCCCAGTAGATGTCCGGGGCGAACAGGGTTTCGAGGCGCGGGAAGTGCAGGACTCTCATGTCGCCCATCGGCACGTTCGTCCCGAGTGCGAGACACGGCGCGGCACCCGGCCGCGGTTGCAGGAGCTGGTCGGAGTAATACTCCGGCACAAGGAATCCGCCGGCCGCACCGCTGGATAGGTCGAGCGCCTTGCCGAGCGTGTCATCTTCGTAGCGCGGCGCTTCCTGCTCGCGGCACCACTTGGCGATAGCCTCCGCGTCGGTCTTGACCTTCGGCAGCCGGGTCCGAACCGTCCGTGGGTCGGCGGCTGCGATACCCAGCAGCATCTCGCGGAACGAGAACGGCGGACGCGGGTAGCCGTTGCTGGACTTCTCGCGCCGGCTGTCCGAGATGTCGCCGATGAGCTTGACGGATTCGCTGGCCTTGAGCGAATCGGCAAAGCTGGCCAGCATCTCGTCCCGGGTCGGAATCTTGGCGGCCTTCAGCAAGCCGTCGGTGTCCTTCTCGAAGTCGTAGGTGTCCGGAAGGCCGAAGCCTTTGCGGAGCATCTTCGACATATCGGCAAACGCCATCTTCGCGGCGTCTGTCGCTACCTGCGTTCGCAGGTCTTTGATTGTCTTGGGGTCAATCGTTACAGGGTCCAAATGAGCCTCCGATATGTTCGGTCGCTTCTCAGTCGCAGGGTTCGGCTTTCACCAGGATACGCTCAAGGCGTACCTCGGAGGCTCTGTCGAATCCCCTAAT
>CAZVCQ010000503.1:0-2510 GCA_964626085.1 uncultured bacterium | reverse complement strand
CAGAGACGATAGCTGAGAACCCGACATGGGCGCCGGACGGGTCCAAAGTGTTCTACGGGAGTCACGGGCGTATCTTCTCGGTAGACATGCAGGGCAACGTCACAAACGTCTCGGAGAACTGGAACTACTACAGCGTTCTGCCCGACGTTTCGCCTGACGGCAACTGGTTGCTCTTCGCATCTGCTGGACAAATACGCAAAGCCAGGTTGAGTCAGGACGGGGTCATTGACACCTCAACGATCGTCGCCCTCACCGACCGCGGAAGTAACTTCGACCCTGCGTGGTCGCCCGACGGGCAGCGCGTCGCGTACGTCTCGAATCTAAGCGGAGACAGCGTTGACTTCTATGGCGTATGCTGCATGGATGCGGACGGGGCGAACCGTTTTCGGCTCCCGGATACCGGCGGCGACGCGCGGGATCCGAGGTGGTCGCCCGACGGCTCGATGCTGGTCTACCACGGCTATGTGGGTCATGGCGGAGCCGAGATTCTGGTCACTTCTGCGGATGGGACAGGACGACGATTGCTTACCAATGATACCCTGGACGACGTACGCCCTGATTGGTCTCCAAATGGCCAAACGATTGCCTTCGCGCGTAGGGGCAAGAGCCCCGGTCACGCGATCTGTCTGGTTGACACGGCCGGGCAGGGAATAGAAGAAGTGACCACGGGGTGCGACCCAAATTGGAGTCCTGACGGGCAGAGCCTTGTATTCGAGGACATTGCCAAGGACGCGGACGGCGACTACTCAACACTGTTCGTAATAGACCTAAAGAGCGGATATAGACGCCAGCTTGTCTGGCGGTAGGAGGCATCTTGAAGTATGTAAGTCTGCTGTTGATGGCGACCGTCGCAGCGAACGTTGCGCTGGGCGCCGCCTATGTTCCCGGAGAAGTCCTCGCCGGTATCCCACGTCAATATCTCAGGTTACCCAATGGGGCGACGGAGGCAAGACTCGACGAGACTGCAACCCCCGAGTCGCTCCAGGTATTACTGCTTCGTTATGGAGTCAAGTCGGTAGAGAGGGAATTCCCTCACGCCGAACCGGGAGACACCCTGCGACGCGCCAAAGACGGCTCGGAGGTCCGACTCCTTGATCTCTCCACGGTCTACCTCCTCAGAATGAGCGACGATGGTGACGTGGATGGGCTGGTGCGTGATCTCGCCAGTTCATCTTTCGTGACGTATGCTGAGCCCAACTACATCCTCACATGTGCCATTGGTCCCAACGACACCCGGTACGGCGAGCAATGGGCTCTCGACAATACAGGTCAAGGCGGCGGTACGCCAGGGGTGGACATCAGGGCTGAGAATGCGTGGGATATCACGACCAGTTCGCCGAACATACGCCTCGGCATGTACGACACGGGCATAGACCCAGACCACACGGATTTCTCCGGCGGTAAGATCGCTGGTGGCAAGAACTACGAAGGAGACGCCGATGACCTCACCGACGGGTACTACCACGGGACCTTCACTTCAGGTCTGGCGTGTGCAAGAACCAGCAACAGCAACGGCATTGCTGGTGTGGCGGGCGGGTGGGGCAATGGTAACTTGGGTAGCCAGCTATGGGTATTTCGACTTGGAATGGTGGGGTTCGACATAGCCAAGACCGCTCGTGCGATTCAAGAAGGATACAGCGTATACGACATAGACGTAATGAACTTCAGCTTCGGCGTCCGGGGCTACAGCTTCACGCTACGTGCGGCCACCACAAACGCCCTCACATACGGGTGCGTGGAGGTAGCTTGCAAGGGGAATAATGGGAGTGGTGTGTTGCACAATTTCCCATCCGACTTTGGCGACGGAGGCCGGGGAAACGTCACGATTTCGGTGGGGGCCTTGACCAAGACGAATGCACTGTGGGAGGACTCCAACTACGGTCACTGCATGGATTTTCTGGCACCGGGTGCGGACGTGCTGTCGACCATGCCCACATACGAGACCGATTCAATGGAGGCGCATGACTATCACACCGAGTACGAAGTCCTGTCGGGAACATCGGCATCAGCTCCCATCGTATCCGGGGCAGCGGCGCTATTGTTGTCGCTGCGTCCGGAGCTCTACCCCGACGACATCGCCGGGCTCCTACAGTCGTCTGCAACCGACATGGGCGACCCCGGTTACGACGATCTCACGGGTTACGGCCGGCTCAACGTTGACTCTGCACTTCGTCGATCCATGGGGCCGTACTATGTAATGCACCAACACACCTCGGGTGGCTCATACGACCACCACTCAAGCGACCAGTTTGACGTTACTTGGCCGTTTGGACCGGACTTAAGATGGTGGCAGAACGGATGGGTTGCCAGGTACCACGAGGTGAGGCAGGACATCACGTTCCCCTACACGTTCAAGGATTGTCGCGTCTGGGGAAAGAACCCGGGAACGCTTGGCACGTCGCTGGGCGATATTGGCGCCACCCCGCTTGGCCATAGAACGCTGTATCTGGAGAATTTGGACTGCCCCCGATTTGCTGGACAGTTTCTTAGGCGGCATTTGCTAGCTCTTC
>CAZVCQ010000502.1:0-2513 GCA_964626085.1 uncultured bacterium | reverse complement strand
GTTTCATGCTACACCCATCACTACAGGTGTCCATCGAACCGGGGGCACCCCACACAGCCTAGCGAGAACACCACTAGCGCGGCGCGCACACACGTTCTGCGCTTTGAAGCACGCTGCATCTGTGTCCCGCCAAACGACCCCACGAGAGAGACAGACAGGCCAAGGCTGTAGATCCAGAAGACAGTGACCGGCGAGAAATACCACAGGGGGAAGTCCGATACTGGTGAAGCGAGAAGAGCAGCACAGTAGGCCGTGCTGGCGAAAAGCAACGCCAGATATGCTCGGCAGGCGGCAGCCCATCCTGTGGATGAACGCGTCTTGATCAACCACAGGGAAATGCAGGTCGATCCCAGGATCAGAAGTAGATAGATCGAACAGAACACCAACAAGGGTCCCCGCCCAGGCAAGTACGGCAGCCCTCCACGGAATACATCCTCAACTCTGGTGATGAGCGTGCTATCCAGACCGCCACTCGCGAACTTGACCAGACCGGAGATTGGAATCACCGTACCATTCCAGTAATGGTACACTCCGAGTTGAATCGCTGCTGCCCCCATCGCCAACAGAATGCACAGACATACAGACTTGCCATGGACCCTCCACGCCGAACTCAGATTGCCCTCGTTGAGAACCAATGCCAGAACGCAAACGCAGAAGAGCACCGCGGAGTATACACCGGAGTCGACCCGGCAGTATCCGTTGGCAACCAACGCCAACGTTAGCCTCCAAACGCTGGCGCGACTTCCTTCGCGCAACCTGTGGAAGAACGTTAGGACTTCGAAAAGAACCCAAACAGAGACAAAGAGATGCAGCGAGTTCTCCATTCCGGTCAGAGTTCCCCAGGGAGCCACGTATGTCGCAAACCAGACAAAGGAGAGCGATGCCGCAAGAGCAAAGGAGTGATATCTCTTTCCCACTGCGTGAAAGAAGAAGTAGGGGAGAGCGACGAAGACAGCACTGATGCCAAGGGCAACCGGGAGAAGTGACTGTTTCGTCGGTACGAAACGAGCCGCACACCAGAGTATGAGGTACCACAAGAACTGGAAACCATTGGTGCGGCTGACGCCGTCGAATGTGGGGAACCCCAGCGTCGCGTGATTCCACGCAGTCTGGAGATAGTAATACGTGTCGTCAATTGTCAATCTTGTTGCCAGGTACTCCGCACCCCTGGCTAGTACAGCGAAGTGGGCGAGCATTTGAACCAGAAAGAGCAACGAGGCCAGTACGAAGGATGGGGTACGGGCAAGTGCCGTGGCTGCACCAAGGGGCCCCCGCGCCGCGCACAGCCTCACAGTGGCCGCCTGTGCCAGGTGGGTGCTGCTCGGGGAGTGGTGCGAAGTCCGAGTGCTTGGGCGCAACGCGGATTCTTGGGATTCCGGAGAATACTCAGTTCCTTGCCTGTTACGGCGCGGCGCGGTTCTGTCCCCACGCGGGATTATGTCCGGTCTCGTGGTTGAAGTCAAGCCCGCGCGGGACGGAAGGCTGGCGGCGTGCGGCCGGCGGTTCACCATAATGAACCGCGTGACATGGGCGACAAGGCCGGCGAGTCGGGAGCAAGAGACTGGTACCGACACTGCAAACTGGAAACTCGCGGCCTTGCGGCCGCGGCTGATGGCAGGGGAGACGCCTGCGACAGATGTCTCTCACTGCGTCACGGTGACGCGGGCAAAAAAGAGAGAGTCACGAGTAGCCCAGTATCACGGCAATGTCTATGACCGAGCCGTGGATTTGATACCGAACTACCGTGCTCTCGAAACTCTTGACCTACCAATGCCGGGCGTCACACGCCGCCCGCCTCTTCCCCGCTGCCTGCTCGTCGAACAGGGCTGGATCGAATCTGCCCCGGTCGGGCAGGCAGCCACCAATTCCCTCGAACCGGACGGCTTCTTCTGCCCGAGCCCACTCTCCGTCGACTGAAAGCGGGTCCGAAGCTCGGTTCCAGTCCCACCAAACCATCCGGCTCCTTCAGGGAACCTTGCCTGATGACCCGGCGCCGTTCGATGGTCAACCCCAGCCGTCGAGTTGCAGGATGCGTGCCACGGCACGTCGCCAACCGTCACGACGTATGTCTCAGATTTATGGACACTTACTGCGAGGCTCGCCCGATTGACGGCATCGCAACACGAGCCGTCAGTCGAGGCTCTCGTTACCGCATGTCATTAAACTACGAGACTTACAGAGGTGCGACGCAGAAGAGGCGTCTCACCTCCCGTATTCGAGCCATCGCAGCAATGGGCGACATCCTGGCACGCCCGTGAGTACGAACCCCTCGAACCAGAGGCAAGTCAAAGACCCATGGCCACCTGTGCGGACCACAATCCGCGTTACTTCCAACCAAGAACTGAGGACTCGCGCCGGAGGCGTGGCCAATCTGCAATCGACAATCAGCAGGGGAGGCGGATCGAGAGACAGCGGGATCGAGGGATCGAGTGGCCCGAGGCCGTCAGCCGTAGGCCCGACAACTGCTCACTGCTACCTTCCTAGCTGCTCACTCGCTGCCTGCGGCAGCGCGA
>CAZVCQ010000501.1:0-2532 GCA_964626085.1 uncultured bacterium | reverse complement strand
TCAACGCCGCCGGCCGTAATCACTCCGTCGGCGTCGCCCGGCGCCACGATGTACGGCTCCGGCCAGGGGTAGTATGACGAGTCGCGATTGCCCATCGCCGTGACGATGAGCAGGCCACGCTTGGCTGCAATCGAGGCGGCAGTGGAAATCGGTGCGGTCTTCCCGTCGAACTGGTTGTTTCCGTACCAGTTGTGGTACCCAAGCGAAGTTGACACCACATCTGCGCCCATGCGGTCGGCCCATTCCAGCGCCTCGATGTAGGCGTCTTCCTCCATGTTGTATTCGTAGAAGCGGCCGCTGCGGACCTTGTACAGCTCGGTCTTGGCAATCAGCAGGTCAACGCCCGGGGCGATGCCGATTACCCCGCCCTGCTGCCATCCGGCGATGATCGAGGCCATCTTCGTACCGTGGGACGGCTGCTCGGTCGAGAACTTGGCGGTGTCTGCCGTCTGCCAGACCGCGCTGTCGTCTCCGCGCTTGAACCAGAGCGTCGTCGGGCCGTCGCCGGTCGTGGTCAGTACCGGCGACGCGTTGAAACCGGTTGTGTCAATCAGAGCCGGAGCAGACCATGTGGCGCCGAAGTCCACCGACGCGGTGCGATAGAGGAATCCTTCGGTTTCATAGATCAGAGTCATGTCCGACAGAGTGTCGGACATGATGTCGAAGCCGCCGATTGAGAACACGCTGTCAGCCGCGGTTCCGGCCGTGTTCCAGGTTAGACCATCGTCTTCCGAGCTAAGAGCCGCGAGGCGTGAGAGGGCGTTCTGCGACCGGTCTTCATACACGATCAGGCGCTGCTGGTCGTTCCGTACCAACCGGGTGCGAGCCGCGCCGCCTGCGACCGGTTCATTCAGCCTGGCGAACGCGACACCGCCGTCGGTCGAGCGGAACTGAGCAATCCGTCCGTTCCTCAGCCCGGTCGTGAGGATGTCGATGACTCCGTTCGCTCCAACCGTGATCTGGAGCCCAGCCAGGGGCTCGCCGGCAGTGAACGTGTCGGCCTGCAGTAGCTCCGGTTCCGGAAGCACAACCGAAGCCTTCCACAGTCCGACGAGCGAGTCGGACTGCACGAATGCAAGGTAGAGTGTGTCAGCCTGCACCGCGATGGCCGGATACCGGCCCGAGGCGACCAGCTGTGGGTCGCCGTACCAGTTCGTTCCCACGAAGTACCCGAGGTATACACTGGCGGCAGCCGGCGCAGGGGAGGCAAGAGCCAACTGGTTGTAGGCCAGGTAGGTGACATGGCCATGCCCGGCCATCGTCAGGTTTTCGAATGTCGCGCCGGTAGGAGAGGACATCACGAGCGGCACGGGAGAACTCCAGATGTCACCTCCATTGGTCGAAGAGCCGGCGAAGACTGCCCGGCGTGGCGCGTTGTAGCCATACGCGAAACTGTCGGCGCAGAACGCCATCAGGAGCGTATCCAGCGAACCGGACTGGACCTCGACCGTATGGGCCGCCAGACCGCGCGCAAACCCCAGGAAGCGAACGCCATCCACGGCGGATGGTTGCCAGGTGTTGTTCGACCGAGCCGCGTAGCAGTTATCCCCGGAGATGAAGTCGTACTGCTTGTAGATTCGCGCCCTTGAGATTCCGCGGTTGGTCAGCTTGATCCCGGTGTCGAACAGCGCCAGCTTCACATTCGAGCCAAAGTACCCGCGGAAGAAGAGCTCCGGTACCCCCATCATCTGTGCCTGGTCATAGGACGGCCCGTAGAAACGGTGCGCGTATGCAGTGTCGGTCGACCGGTACTGGCTACGGGCGTCGACCCGCGCGAGTGGGAAGACGTCGGCTTCAGTCGTGGCCCGGGACACAACCGGTTTCATGTCGTAGACGAATGCGAGGGAATAGACCTGTGCCACCAGGGCCGGCGGCAGGTCGAAGCTGGCAGCGTTGAGCCATTTCGAGACTGCCCGCAGCCGGCCTCCAAGGTCCTCAATCCGGCGGATATAGAGCTCGCGCACCGGGATGTCGTTGAAGTCGGGCCGGAGACGCGTACCGCCAGCCGCAGGCTCGTTCGCGTGGCGGCTGATGGTGTTGACCGCCGCTCCATAGTCAGCTTCGCTGTAGATACCTTTGTCGGTGAAGAAAACCCAGACCTGGCGGGAGTCGATGGTCGGCGCGACCGTCTTCTCTGGCATGCGAACATAGGGGGCGCCGGCCGCCATAAGCAGACAGATGATTAGTTGCATGGCTAGTCCTTACCGATGCTGTATAGAGAGGTTACATGGCCAAGGTATGTGATACCCGCAAGACAACGCCGTCGCTCGGTCAAGCGTGGGTCGGTTCCGACCCGTCTCGCCATCGTCTCGCCCATTGGGGAGCCTTCCTGTTCTGGTCACGGCGAAGGAATAGGTACCCCGCGCCAGAGTTGAACTGGCAACCAACGGATTAAGAATCCGCTGCTCTACCAGGTTGAGCTAGCGGGGCACACATCTTCGCATCTGGTGACGTCCATGGCCGCGGATATCACTGTAGTACAATCGTCAACCGCGCCCGGCGCGACTCGAACGCGCAACCTACGGGTTCGAA
>CAZVCQ010000500.1:0-2536 GCA_964626085.1 uncultured bacterium | reverse complement strand
TCAACCA
This sequence comes from uncultured bacterium, assembly GCA_964626085.1. Classification (GTDB taxonomy): domain Bacteria; phylum Hydrothermota; class Tepidihabitantia; order Tepidihabitantales; family Tepidihabitantaceae; genus UBA2258. The sequence goes on along the minus strand of CAZVCQ010000500.1, from coordinate 2,529 downwards.
GGACCTCTGATCCCCAGAAACCGGCCGCTGCGATCGATCCGGCCACCAGCAGAAGAAACACACTCGCGCGTACGCTCCGCACTGTGATAATTCAACCTCAGCCGTCCCCAAAGTCAAGGCAGGCTCCCCGGCCGCGGGTTGACAGCCGAATCCGACCGGTTACAGTTTAGGCACACATGACGCGGCGCAGCAGGCGCAGAGAGACCGACACGCGGCGGCTGATGCCCGGATTGCTCCTGCTCTTCTTCGGCTTGCTGCTCTCCGCGGCCCGCGCCGGCGTCCTTGCGCCGGAGTGGTCGATGCCGTTGAATGCCAAGGTCATCTCGGCCGCGGTCGGCGCGAGCACATTCAACACCGAGCGCCTGTTCCTCTTGCTCGCCGACGGACGTGTCCTCTCGATCTCGGCCGGTGACAGCCTGCGCGAGTTCGGCCGCGCCCCGCACGGAGCCACCGCGCTCGTAGGTTTGCCGACGCCCCCCCGCGGTGCATCCGACATCGCTCTGATTCTCGCGGCGGGGACTCGGCCCGGTGCCTGTGAATTGGTAGCGTGGAATCGTAACGGGCAGCCGCTCTGGAAGGCGGTGGTTCCCGGGATGGCGAACATCGACAGTCTCTTCTTTGTCGACGAGGGTGAGAACCGGGTTGAGCTCTGCGCCTGGCAGCGGGGCGAACCCTGGCTAGTCTCCATCAGTAAGATGCTCTGGCAGTACTCGGCAAGCGCCGTGCGCCTCAAGCTCGGATTCACCCCGCGCGACGCCTTGGTCGTCGATTTCGACCGGGATGACGCCCCCGAGTTGGTGTTCTTCAACGGCGAGCGGCTCGAAGTCTACCACGTCCGGCAGGAACGGGAACTGCGTTGCCGATGGCCGGAACCGGACTCGGCCCCGGAACTCAAGAACGCGGGCCGCCCGCCGAGGCCGCGCATCGCCTGCGCCGTCTTTGACTCGACCCCGGTGCTGCTGGTCGTTACCGGCGACACCTTGCGCTACGTCAACGCCATGACCGGAGACGAGGTCCGCCAGCTCGTTCCGGATGCCGCTTCAGGGCTGCCCGGTCCGGCGGCTGCGGTCGTTGCGCGTGGCCCGACCGCTTATGCGGCCGGCACCGACAGTCTGGGGATCTGTTACGTGGCCAAACTCGTTTCCAGCGGTCCGATCCGGGAGCGGCGGTTTCTGCCTTTGGCGGCCGGGGCACGGGTCAATACCCTCGCCCTGCTGAAAGACTGGCCGATGCTCCAGGTCAGCACCGGCTACGGGCCGGAGAACCTCTTTGTCTACGCGCCGGGGCTGGCCGGCACCGCCGACAACTCCCCCGGATACAGCGGGGTCCGGTTCCTCCGCGTTGTCCAGCTCCGGATCGATGATGACACGTTTCCCGACCTGGTTGTGCTGCGCACGGCGGCCGATGCACGCTGGCGGCTCGATGTCTTCATGAATCGGGCAGGGCAGTTGGCCGAGGAGCTCCAGCAGGCTCGGCGCGCACTGCTGCGCGCGGCGCTCGGCCAGAACGACAACATGGTTCGCCGCGCCGTTCGCCGCGTGCGGGAACTCGAGCGCGAGACCGGTTCCGGCGAAGCCGGCCAGGAACGAAGCGTGCTCGACCGATTCCGGGCCACGACCCGGCGCCGCAACGCACTCACCCTGGCCGGTGCACTCGTCGTCGTGCTCGTGAGCGGCGGGCTCGGCCTGCTTGCCCTGTACTCCCTGCGCCGCCGCGCCGCGCCCGGTCAGCAGATAGAAAGGCAGCCGGTCGCGACCCGGGTGGCCCTGGCCGCGGACCTCCTTGCAGTCGACCACAACTTCATGTCCAAGGGCAATGCCCCAGCCGCAATCCACCGCCTTATCGAAATCCGCCGACGCCACGGGATCGAGCAAGACCGTGACCTTGGGCGGCTGGGACGTCCCGACAGCAAGGATCTGCGCGATGCCTACGCCGGCGCCGTCAACCGGCTGATCGACTCCACCCCAACCCTGCCATTGCTCAGCTTCATCCAGGCCACGGCCCAGAGCGCGCCACGCGGGCAGGAACTCGAACCCATCGAGATCAACCTCGACGGATACCGTCGGCTCGAACATGACCCGGGTGTCAGGCTCATCGTCGTCCCCAACCACGAGTGCCCGGACTACCATCACCGATTCCGGCTTTTTGCCAGCCCCGAGGTCCGGGGCACGCTTGAGCACATCATCCTCGACCACATCCGCCACGCCGGTTCCTGGGCGGACATCATCCTCAGCTACACGGTCAGTACTCAGTGGAACCGACGTCTTCTCATCCGCTTCTTGTCGGACAGCCCGCGCGACGTCCCGCTCGCCGACAGCCGCGCGCATATCACTAGCCAACTGCGAGAACTCGCGCGCCTGCTCATGTCGGGCATCGAAGTCCCGGGCGACGCCAGGTCGCTGAGTGGCCCGTATGAGAAGCTGTGGCTTTCCATCGCCGATTACATCGCGGTTCTCGAAGAGACTCGGTCGCGGCTTCCCTAGTCCCGACATTGGGACTTGATTTACGGTGGAAAGAAGAGGCCACTCT
>CAZVCQ010000499.1:0-2540 GCA_964626085.1 uncultured bacterium | reverse complement strand
ACTATTACACGCACCAACCGTCAGCAAGGTGTCAAGGCTTTTTCAACAGCCCCAAAGTCCGGCCATTCGTCATTTCCACTTCCCCCTTTCCCCTTCACTCAGGGGGCTTCTCTCGGCCTGCGCTACTCACGCGGCAACGCCAGCCGGGCAAAGCAGCGCTGAATCACCGGTCTCCCCTCTCTGAAACGTAGTATCACGGCCCCGTCGACACGGGTGTTGACATAGCTGACCCCGGTTCCCGCGAACCGCCGTTCCAGCTTCGCCGGAGTCGGGTACCTGCCCATCACCACAACGTGGCTTGGCTGCACGCGCCCGTACAGAGCTTCCTGGTTCCCCTTGACGCTACCATGGTGAGGAGACTTCAGCAGGTCGGCACGCAGGTCCTCATCGACGAGGTGGTCGGGGCTCTCGAAGTCACCGGTAAGAAGCATCCTGAACCCGCCATGCTCTACCAACGCAACCAGCGACAGGTCATTTGTACGAACTCCGCCGGTTAGAAACGAAGCTCTCGTCGCGTCGTCCGGCCAGAGGAAATCAACCCGGAATCCAGTCCCGGTCAGATGTGCTCCTTTGCCGACAACTACCACCTCGGTTCCTCCGGCGGCCAGCCGCCTCAGCAAGCTCTCGTAGTCCGGGTCCTGGCTCTCGGTCGTCGGCACGAGCAGTTGCCGCACTCGGAATCGCCGCGGCAGGTCGAGAAGACCGCCATAATGGTCTTTGTCAGGATGAGTCACCACAACAGCATCCAGTTGGTGAATACCACGACTACGCAGATAGTCACGCAGTACCCCGGTGCCGTTGACTCCCGCGTCGAAGAGAATCCTGTGGCCAAGGCTGTCTTCCAGCAGAATCGCATCCCCCTGCCTCGGGTCAAGGAATGTCGCGACGTTGCCGGGCTTTCTCAGCACGCCCTGCCAAGTCACTGCGCTCAGCCCCACCAACAGCAGCACTGCGAAGCCGGCGCGGGCGCGACTTCGATTGAGCTTCAACGCAAGCAGACCAAGAAGATAGGCCCAACCGACCCACAGCCAAGGCAGGCGACCGGGCTCCCATATCGCCCAGTCCAACCTGCCCATGAACACGGTCAGTTTCAGCAGCACAAACAGCACGAGCCAGAGCGATTGGGCGAAGACCGAAGCCAGCCAGTGACTCACGAGACTTGCCAGAAGAACGACGATGCCGAGGGGCATCGCCAGTCCGACCAGCGGCACAACGGCCGTGCTTGTCACGAAGGCGAGGGGCTGAACCCGGCTGAAGTGGTGGAGGAGCAATGGAGCGGTGGCGAGCGTGGCCGCGAACGACACTATCATCGGCGCCAGTATCCAGCGGCTCAACCATCTGACGCGGACGGCCCTTCTGAACATCTGCTCGGCAGGACCGACAACAAGTGCGATACCCAGGGTAGCGGCGAATGAAAGCTGCGCCCCAACGTCGAAGAGCATTGCCGGGTCAATGAGCAGCAGCACGATACCCGCGACGCATAGGGAGGCGACCGGCGATAGTCGTCGCTGGGTCGGTGCGCTGAGCAGCACCGCACAGGCCATCAGCCCTGCGCGCATCGGCGCCGCCGACCAGCCGACAAGCAGCACGTAGAAACCCACCCCGGCAACTCCTGCCCAGAACCTCCTCCAGCCACGCACGCTCAGCACTGAAAGCAAGACCCAGAGGACTCCGACCACGATGCTCACGTTCATTCCTGAGACAGCAAGGATGTGCACAATGCCGGCATCCTTGAATGCCCCCTGCACGTCCTTGGGCAGGCCCTGACTGCCCCCGAGAAGCAAGCCGACCAGCAACGACCCCTCGTCCCCCGGTAGCAGTCGGTTGATGACGTCGAGGACGTACGTCCGAACCGGCGTGACCAGCCGGGTGAGGACGAACGATCCCTTGCCACGAGCCAGTATGGTGACATCGCGGGCCGATGCGCTCGCGCTACCCACAAATCCCCGCGTGGCGAGAACGGAGTTGAAATCGGACACTCCCGGGTTGCGCGGGCTGTCGAGCGGTCGGATTCGGGCGGACACCCGGACGACGTCGCCGGGCCGGAGCTCGGGCGAGCTGTCTCTGAGCCAGACCGTGACCTTCCCGTGCCACGGCCGGGACAAAGACACGACTGCCCGGCGTGCAGTGCCTGCCGCAGGTTCGGATTCGACCGTCCCCTCGAACCTCTCAACCGAATACAACCGCGGGTCCACCGGTTCCGGTGCTCGAACCTGGCCATATGCCAATGCAGCGGCGGTGACCGCCAGGTACAGTGACCATCCGCGGCTTGCCCAGGCCAGCCCCACGGCCGCAACCACAACGACAACCGCGAGCCACAGCGGAACCGGGGCCAGCCGGCCCAAGACGATGCCCGCAGCCGCCGCGACCAGGACCCTCGCGGCGGCATGACGCATCCCCGGCGCCGGCCGGACCGCGAACGCTCCGAGGAAACTCACAAGGCAGGAGAGTAAACATCAGTCACTGGCTGTCAAGCATAGCGGAAGTCCCTAGTCCCGACATTGGGACTTGATTTACGGTGGAAAGAAGAGGCCACTCTC
>CAZVCQ010000498.1:0-2542 GCA_964626085.1 uncultured bacterium | reverse complement strand
GTACTTCCGCCGGTACTGAGCCAGTGTCCAGAGGTAGAAACGTCGGTCGTCATCGTCAAAGAACACGTCGCAGCGGTTGTTGCCGCGCTGGGTGACATGGTGCAGCATCCCCACCGCGACGACACGAGCTATTCTCGGCATGCCCGAAGCATACACGTCGGGAGGGCAGGCAATTAAGTAATGTGTCCCCGAAATCCCCCGGCTTGAAGTGGTATCGTCCTCCAGTCTTGATGGCCCGTAGCGCATTCGGGAATGACATGTCTAGGCGCGTGATACTAGGAGAGTCAATCGGAGTACTCGATTCCGGCCATCGGTCGAAGCGAATGACAGAGACGCCTGCATCGTTGGTCGTAGCTGCGGCAGTCACGCTGTCGGTCATACCCGCTCGATACAACGTAGCCACGAACGACATATGGCGGGCCAGGCTATCGTAGACGGTGTTTCCAAACGTATCGGCGTGCTCCGTTCCAACTGAGTGCTTCAGTACCACGCTCGTTTGGTACGAGGCAACCGCGAGGCCGGATACCGCACAGAGAATAGCCGTCAGAACTGCCAATGAGCGATTCGGGCTGTTTCGTTCCATGTTTCCTCCGTTACCTTTATGTGTGTCATGATCACCTGCTAGAAACCGACACTTATCAGCCGGATATTGAGCGACGGATGGATAATGCCATCCGCATCACTGACGGATCCCAGCGTAATCGAGCAGGGCGCAAAGCGGCTGCCATAGGTGCGGCGCGGGCGTGAGCGGTTGTAGCCGTACACGGCCGCGAGCGGCGTCGTTGTCGTTGCGGCCACACCCAAAGCCAATCATGCTCCAACCGATGACTCCGTGGTAGCCCCATGGGCCACTCAACATCGTCTGACCACCCAGCAGCAGTCCGTACGCGAGCACGCCAGTCCCCGCCGTGTAGGCCAGAGTGGGCAGAAACCTGCCGTCTTGCTTCAATGCGCTGCCCACGATGCAGGTTCCGCCAGCACAACCTATCACTGCCAGCACGGGTGAGACGCCAAGCACGATGGCAACCGCTCCGCGATCGCGCCCTTCGTCAATGCCTCCATAGCCGAGGGCGACCGCAAGTCCACACCCGAAACCCAGCGCCCCCAACGCAGCGCCGCCCGTTGCTTCCAGCGCGCAGCCGCCGAACGATGGCTGACGCATCGCGACCGGGCCGGGCGTTGTCGTGAACTCCTGCGCCGCAGATAGAGTGATGGCGAGTAGGAAAACAAGGACCATTCTCTTGCCATGGCAAGGAGCGACGCGCCCTTCATTCTCTGATTCCGTCAATGGCGGCTTGTACTCAATCCTCATCTCGGGAACCGTGGTATGCCGGATTCGGCCGGAGTAACGCAAGTTGAGAGTCGCGAGCCTGCTTCCGGCCGCGCTTCGGTGTAGCTTTGTCGGGCCATCTAGTGACCTCCTATCTCGTGATAATGACCTTGCGCGCGCTGGTCGCCGACCGCTCACCACCAACCGTTGACCGTTCCCTGACGAAGTAGACTCCTGGCCTCAGTCCACTGACGTCATTAGCGCCGGGATGCAGGTCGAGCGCTTTGCGACCCGCTGCATCGAGCAGAGCGGCGCGGGACATGACCGGATTGTCGGACAATCCGGATCGTGTCCCAAGCGCGTCAAGGAAGAGCACGCCGCGTATGAGTGTCGGCTGGCATTTCGTCGCTCGTAATTCGGCCTTCATCGTTTCCTCGACGCCTGCGTCGTAGCGCTGGCACACTGACAGATCTGAATCACCGATGACATAGATGTAGTCTCCGGCCGCAGCGAGTGAGCGCGCGTCCCAGAATGGCCTGTGGTAGTAGCCGATTGTGTCCGGGTGAGCCGGGTCGGACACGGAGACTACATAGAGCTTGGAATACCCGACTGCATAGGCGTAGCCGTTCTCGATGGCTATGCTATTGACCAAGTCGTGCGTATTGCACCATCCGACCTTGACCGGATGTGTCGGGTCGGCCAACGAGACGACGAATAGCCCGTTTTCGTAGCCGCCGACATCGGCGTAGGCATAGTCGCCTTTTGCAGTAACACAGAAGAAACCCAGCGAGTCATTGTGCCCGACCTCATGCGGATTGGCCGGGTCGGCCACTGACACGACGCGCAGTCCATGCAAATAGTCGGCGACGCAGGCGAGATGTCCGGTAACCGCGACGGAGAAAGCCGTGTCCGGCAACTGGGAGCGCCCGGTCCTGGTCGGGTTTGACGGGTCGGCGACCGAGATGACCCACAAACCGGAGTCTATATCTGTCACGTAAGCGTAGTTGCCGTTCACGGCCACGCTGGTGGTGAGGCCCGGCGGGTCGTAATGCCCAACCTCACTTGGGTGAGCTGGGTCTGCGACTGAGAAGACCCGCAGGCCCGCTGTCAAGTCGACGACATAGGCGTAGCTGCCGGAATCGCCGCTCCGGCTAACCCCGCCCCAATCCTCCGGCCCGCCGTCCATCCGCGGATCGTACAGTTCGTAGGTGTCAGTCTTGGCCACGGCGTTGAGGAACTCGCAGTACTCGGCGTTGGTCACCTCGTACTTGC
>CAZVCQ010000497.1:0-2547 GCA_964626085.1 uncultured bacterium | reverse complement strand
CAACTTAGGACAAATTCACCCCATCAAATCACCCACACGAATCCGCGAAGAGCCACTTTTCTTTTGACATCACGTACGATGACTTGCACGACAAAGTCTATTGCAGCGCGGACACCTCTGTCGTGATCATAGATGCCATCACGTACCGCGTGATCCGGACGATTCCGGTTGGCGTCTATCCGTGGGACATGGTTTGGGTTCCAAGGCACAGCCGCATGTTCGTCGCCAACCCAAAGAGATCATCTATGTCGGTAATCCGGGACTCATCGCTTGCAGTCTCAGAGCTGCTGGACGTCGCAACTGAGCCTTCGCTGCCTACGGTGGTTCGAGCAAACACCACTCTGAGACTGAGCACCCTGAGCATCCTGCTGGACGTCGCCGGCAGACGGGTGGGAGTGCTCGAAGGAGGCACACGTCGCTTCCGGCTGCCGGGGCCAGGCGTGTACTACCTGGTGCCCGTCGGCGGCGGCACGAGCCGCAAACTGGTCTGCGTGGAGTAGTGACTGCAAACACTCTTCGGAGGGCTTGCTCATGACCTGAAGTGCCTGACCGAGTCCCCGACCGTAATGAAAGGGGCAGCGCCTGCCGTTCTGCGAGAAAGTCAGGTTATGGAGACGAGGCTCCATTGCCGCCCCTGCTATGATACCTCGGTTCTCAACAAGTTCAAGTACCCCAAGGAGGTATCTATGAACAGAAGAACACTGATCGCAGTCCTGCTCGTACTCGCAACTAGCGCATCCATTGCCGAACCACCCGGTTGGCACTGGCCGTGGAGGTGGTTCTGGTACACACGCGACAACGGCCCAGCCGACCCAGACGTCGACCAACTACTGACGAACAACTGCGGCGCGAAGGCTGAACTCATCCGCAGCTACGACGACGGCAAGATCTGGACCACCGCCGGCTTCACAGAGGAGGACGATGACTACCTGCAGAGGGGATTCGAGTACGATGACTTTGGTCACCCGATTGGCGGCGTGACCATCAGCAACGAGGGCGACGTGGAAGCGGGCGATGTCTGCATGGCCTCGACCGATGACAAGAAGTTCGCGGCGTGGGGCCGAAATGAACCACCCGATGATGGTGGCGTCGTTGTTGCCAGCCAGGACTTGGATACTTACGAAGACGACTGGAGCACGTACGTTCTGACAAGCTCGGGTCACTATAGCTACCGACAGCAGGTAGCGATTGATGCCAAGACAAACTACGGCACCAACTACGTGTGCGTCGCCTATCTTGACTCGTCTGACTCGCAAACACCCGGTTTCGACTGGGACGTGGCGCTGTTCGTGGCGGTGTCCACAGACGATGGCAGTAGCTGGAATCAGCAGAGGCTCTGGTACTGGCCCATGAAAACGGACGATCAGTTCGACGTGCAGAATCCCACTGTGGTAATCGACCAGTACTCCCTGACTGGCAACGCGTTTCTCGGGGTCATCGCGAACTATCAGATAAACTACTGGACCTCAACGGACAACGGCGTGACGTGGGGCGACCTCGATGTCGCCTACGACGACGCCGACGAGTTCTCCGCGGCCATCTGGTGCGACTACGTCTTCCTGTGCTGGAGTGAGGGAGATGAGCTGTACTACACTTGGTCCGACGATCTAGGTGACAACTGGGTTTGGAACGACGACGAGCCGTGGGAGATATCCGATCTGCCTGAAGGAGAATACGCAGCCCCGAATGTCGAGTTCCTAGAGGAAAGTCAGTTCAGAGTTATCGTGACCCACGAGTACTACGACGACGAGAATGACGTCAGCTACGTCGCCGAGGTCCAGGGCCGCTACACCTATGGCGAAGAGCCAACATGGGAATGGTTCCGATGGCATGGCCTGGATTGGATACGCGATGAGCAGGACGACCTGTGGAACCCTTCGTTGCGATTGATACATCCCCCGACGACGCCATCGCGTGGCTTCTGCCTCTGGTCGAAGCCGACCCTTGAGTCACGCCGGACTCGGAGAGCGTTTGGCGAGTGGCGCGTGGACTACACTGTCGTACCTCCTCCCGTCCATCCGTGCAACATAGGACGGAACCTGCTCCTCGACCCTGTCGGCCTCTGCCAATACTCAGGGCAGGAGCCTCCCTATGTCGTGTCTGGGTTCATTTCCAGTCAGAGTCCTCGACCCGTGATAGTCAATCCGGGGATGAATCCAGCTCTGGCGTTGGACGGAGATGGCAACCGGTGGGTGACGTTCACCAGCGCTGACACCGTCTGGGTTATGACAGGTGATGGCAGCTATGAGGTGGCATTCGCTGGCAGCAGCTCGGCCTTCCCGGGGCAGCCGTCGATTGCCTGCTACCCGAGCGCAGGCGGCGGCGGGACTGCGGCCAACGTCGTGTTCGCTGTCTACGACACCCTGGGCGGCGCGTCCAAGATCATGTACGCACGCGTGGCCGCCGATGAGGTCATCCTCGATACGATAGAGAGCGTGGCCAATCTGAGAGATAGCCTGCCCTGCGTCAATGTTTATCTAAGTGATTCACTCGTCGTGACTTGGCAGCACGGTGATTCTATTCTGTCATCCCTGCTCGGTAACTACG
>CAZVCQ010000496.1:0-2561 GCA_964626085.1 uncultured bacterium | reverse complement strand
TGCACATCGGCGGCGGGTTTCACCACGCGTTCGCCGACCATGGCGAGGGATTCTGCTACGTAAACGACATCGCGCTCGGCATCCGCAAGATGCAGCAGGAGAAGCGCATCGAACGGGCCGCGGTCATCGACTGCGACCTTCATCAGGGCAACGGTACGGCCAAGATATTCCAGGGCGATACCAACGTGTTTACCTTCTCCATCCACCAGGAACGTCTCTACCCGGTCAAGGAGCGCTCCGACTTCGACATCGGGTTGGACGAGGAAACCGGCGACGATGTCTACATCGAGCAGTTGCAGAGGGTTCTGGGGAAGATCCTCGTCCAGCACAAACCCGAGCTTGTGATCTACGTGGCCGGGGCGGACCCGTTCAAGAGCGACCAGCTCGGGGCATTGCGTCTTACCAAGCGCGGTCTCGCCTTCCGTGACCGGATGGTCATCGAAGGCTGCTACAAGCGCGGGATTCCGGTGGCGCCGGTGACGTCCGGCGGGTACGCGCTTGATCCCAAAGACACAGCCGATATCCACACCAACACGGCCCGGGAATGCCTGCGCGTGCTGGGTCAGCTCAAGCCGCCGGTGAAACCGGCAGGGCCGGACGCGCAACCCGCGCCAACTGAACCAGAGCAACAGCCGTCTTGAACCAGGCCGGGCAACCGTTGCGGGTCTGCCTGATGACGACCTCGCATCCGGTCCGGTACAGCCGGTTCTTCGACCGGGAGGCGGTTTCGCTTGCCCGGGCCGGGTACGACGTGCGAATCGTCGGCATCGGGCCGAATGACAAAACCGAGTCCGAATCGGGTGTCAAACTCATCAGCTTCGCCCGGCGGAGCAAACCACGGCTGATTGCCGCGGTGGCCCGGGCGGCCGAGCGCGAATCCTGCGATATCTATCAATGCCTTGACCCGTGGACACTCAGGACCGGACTGGGATTCAAGCGCCGTAACACCGCCACGAAGCTCGTATACGAATCGAGCGAGTGGTTTCCCCGCGTGTGGCTCGACCGGAAAGACCAGTTGCTGCCGGTCCGCTGGTTGGGCTGGCTGGCGGTGACTCGCCTTGAGTCCGCTGCCTGCCGCGGCGCCGACGTAATAATCGAGACAAATGTGACCCGGGCCGTGCGCTTCATCCGGCGCGGCTGCACGCCGGTGTTCGTACCCAACTACCCGCCGCTGGAACTGCTCCCGAAGCCGTCGACCGAACGCAGGCCGTGGCTGGCGTGGACCGGGCTTGTCAGCCGGCCGCGCGGATTCCATCGTCTGCTTGAAGCGCTGGTGCCGGTCGCGCGCCGGTTCCCGGAAGCAAAGCTCCGGGTCATCGGCGGGTTCGACCCGCGCGACGACATCGAAGCCTGGACCCGAGGTTTCATCCGCACGCACAGCGTTGAGGCCAATGTCGAGTTCCTCGGTTCGCTCTCCTACCCGGCCATGTTCGACGCGCTCCGGCCCTGTCTCGCCGGGCTGATTCTGTTCCAGCCGGAACGGGGGAACGACTTCACGGGGCAGCCGAACAAGCTCTTCGAGTTCATGGGCAGCGGGCTCGCGGTGATCGCTAGCGACTTTCCGGAAATCGCAGGGGCAGTTCTGGACGCGGGCGCAGGCTGGCTCGTTGACCCGCGCAGCCCGGATGCGATTGGCGCAGCACTCACGTCGGCGCTGGCCGACCCGGACTCCTGCCGTGCCAGGGGAGAAGCCGGCCGACGCGCAGTGGTCGAACGCTATCACTGGGGCGTTGCCGAACGGGCGCTGCTCGACCTCTACGCGAAGCTGAAGCAGTGAGAGGCCCGGTAAGGAACGCGGGTTACCTGTTTGCCGGTGAGGCGGCGTCCCGTGTCTTCGGGTTCCTGACTACGGCCGTGCTGGCCCGCCGGCTCGGGCTCGACGGTTTCGGCCAGATCGGCTTCGCGGCAGCGGTGATGGCATACGGCGTCGTCTTCACGGACTTCGGTCTGATGACGGTCGGGACCCGGTCGGTCGCCCGGGACCGGTCCCTGGCCGGAAACCTGGTCGGTGACCTGGCGCCGCTGCGACTCCTCCTCAGCCTGGGCGCCGCCGCTGTGATAGTACTGGTTGCCCTGGTCCTGCCCAAACCGGCTACCGTGAAGTGGCTGCTCGTGCTCTACGCCGGTGCCGTCATTGTACAGAGCTTCATGCTCGAATGGGTATTCATCGGTGCGGAGAAGATGGGGTTCGTCTCCATCTCCCGTGTAGTCACGAACTGCGCGTACTTCGGGTTGGTCCTGCTACTGGTCAGGAACGCCCGCAGCGTGCTCATGGTGCCGGTGGCGTTCGGAGCAGCGACGGCGCTGGGGGCACTGGTGCTGTTCGCCGCCTTTGTGCCGCGCTTCGGACTGCCCCGGCTGCGGCCGGTCCCGACTCAATGGCGAGCCCTCCTCAAGTCGGCCTGGCCGATCGGCGCGTCCTCGCTGCTTACCCAGTTGCACGTCAACCTTGGCCTGATTCTGCTTGGTCTCGTCGCCACATTCCAGCAGACCGGAATCTACAACAGCGCCTACCGCCTGGTCTTCTTCCTGATGACCCTCGACCGAGTATTCTACACGGC
>CAZVCQ010000495.1:0-2584 GCA_964626085.1 uncultured bacterium | reverse complement strand
CGTGGCATTCACCAACATGCCGGGTTTGACGCAGAACGCAAACCCGCCCTCTGCGTGAGCGACGCCGACCGCGACCAAGACGACCGCGGCCACCGCTGCCATGAAACGCCTCACATGGCATCCTTCCGTTCTGATTGTCAGTGCAGACATGATCTTTCTCCTTGTAGTCGAGCTTCACCGACCAGTGAGGGCCGCGTCGTCGCGCGGTAGCTGCCGGCGGCAACGCAGCCACGAGCCTCGCGGTCTTGTCTGCTCCGTTTGCCTCCAATGCTCACGGAGTGGATTCCTCCTTTCGTCTCCCTTGCGGGTCCCGCATGCGGTATCCCATGTCTGGGTGCCGGCAAGGCGACTCGCGCCAGGGTGACGTCCGGCCTTCCTGCTTCTAGCTGGTAGTGCATGAGGAAGACAACTGCATCTTTGGTGCCAGAGGATGATGGGACGTAGATGCGTGACTTACGGGACCGGGTTGGCGGAAAGTGTAACCGTTCGGTGACAGGGTGTAACCGAACGGTTACAGACGTCAGATGGGGGAGGGGCTGACGGCTGGCGGCCAGGTCAGGAATCGGGTGTACGATACTGGCAACTGGGTGCTTGAACCTTGAGACCTGCGGCCTACAGCCGCGTCAATCTGCAATCGACAATCGGCAGGGGAGAGGGATCGAGAGATCGAGGGACCAAGGGATCGAGTGGCCCGAGGCCGTCAGCCGTGGGCCCGACAACTGCTCACTGCTAACCGACGCCGAGTCGCCCCGACGCCGATGGAGGGGTCTCTTCGGTGTAACTGCTCACTCGCTGCCTCCGGCGGCGCGATGTCCCGAAGCTTCCCGGAATAGAGCGCCTGTCCCTAATCGCGCCCTATTTGACCAGCAGGACCTTGTTTGGCGCGGCTGTGGCCGTAGTTCTCAGGAAGTAGACGCCGGGCTTCGGGTGCAGGACGCGCCTGCCCATCGCGTCGAAGGCGACGCAGGACGCAAGCTGCCTGACGCCTGACGCCCCGGACAGAACCGTTGTGCCGATCCTACCGCGCATGACCCGCGGCCTGGGGCTTTCTTCCGCCACGCCAACGTTGCCCAGCGAGTCGGTCTTGATGAGGTAGACATCGTAGTCCCCCGCGCCGAAGGAGTAGGTGCGGCCTGCGACGATGTACCCGCCATCTGAGGTCTGCTGGACCGAGTAGCCCCAATCTCTGTTCGTCCCGCCACATGTCCTGGTCCACGCGGTGTCGCCCGAGGCTTCGGTCTTAATGAGATAGACGTCGTCGGCCCCTGCGCCGAAGGACGCGGTAAAGCCCGCGATGATGTAGCCGCCATCAGCGGTCTGCTGGACCGAGTAGCCCAAATCGTAGTCCGTCCCGCCGTAGGTTCTGGTCCACAGGGTGTCGCCCGAGGCGTCGGTCTTGATGAGATAGACGTCGTGGTTCCCCGCGCCGAAGGAGTAGGTGTTGCCTGCGATGACGTAGCCGCCATCAGCGGTCTGCTGGACCGAGCGGCTCATATCGCAGTCCGTCCCGCCATAGGTTCTGGTCCAAAGCGTATCGCCCGAGGCGCCGGTCTTGATGAGATAGACGTCGACGTCCCCTGCGCCATAGGACTTGGTCAAGCCTGCGACGATGTAGCCGCCATCCGAGGTCTGCTGGACCGAGTAGCCCTCATCGTAGGTCGTCCCGCCACAGGTTCTCCACCAGCTCGTCTGGGCAGAGACAATTGAGACAGAACCGATCAGAATCAGCGCGACCAAGAACAGCATCCTCACAGAACCTCCCTTTCCGAGAACGCCACTACCCGTAGAGAGACTACGCTGGTGGGCCCCCCAGGCCGATACCGGACCTTCAAAGCCACCAACTGCATATACCCATCCGTTGGAACATCCGCTACGGCAGGATTGTAGTCCTCGCGGGCGGGGATGTCAAATCGGCGGGGGAGAGCTTGCGGCTGCGATGAAGTCCCATCCCGTCTCTCTGCCTTAGCCTTAACCTCAACCTCGCGGCGCAGCCGCGTCGGATGTCCCGAAGCTTCCCGAAATGGATGACTGTCCCTGGTTCGGTTCTGGTGGGAGATGTCCCGGCGAATGCACGTCCTGCGTGGCGGAGAACAAGGGGTGCGGACTTCTAGAAATGCAAAGACTGCATGTTACTTATGGGATGAAGATCCGCACCCCAATAAAAGGAACGCAGTAGACTAACGCCCTGTTGGTTGAATGTCAATGACCGAACGGGGTCACGGTCTACGGCCGGCGGCTCACGGACAGCCCTGATGGCAGGGGAGACGCCGCCCGCGCGCATGTCGGGAGTACTCGGTTGTGTTCCCGCGAGCCCCGTTGAGAAAAAGGGCTCATCGTGTGTTTGTGTGGGTAGTTTGATGGGGTAGTCTTGGTCCAAGTCGTTGTGGGACGGCAGTTTGACATGCTTGCAGAAGGCCCGGAAATCTGGCATGATTTCAGTCATGCGCAGAGTCAAACATCTGACCGATGCTTATGCCTTCCCCGGTTTTCGGCCGCTGCGCACGGTGAGAGGGTCGTTCGGTGATCCCTTCGTCCGAATCGTCACGCTTAAACGTCGGGGGAAAAAGTCGTCTGCGGGACCTGT
>CAZVCQ010000494.1:0-2588 GCA_964626085.1 uncultured bacterium | reverse complement strand
GCTTCGCTTCGGAATCGGTGGTCTTGACCGCGTCCTCGAGAGTCAGGGTGCAATACGGGCAGGCCGTAGCAAGAATCGTCGCGCCCAGGTCGATTGAGTCTCTCACGCGGACCTCTGCCAGCCGGCCCTTGCCGGCAGACTCGACCCACATCCGGCCGCCGCCGCCCTCACAGCAGAGACTGGTCTCTCGCGACCGGTCGAGCTCCACGAACCGGTCCCCGGCCACCGCAGTCAGCACCTGTCGCGGCTCCTCGAACACCTTGTTCTGTTTGCCCAGGTAGCAAGGGTCGTGATAGGTGACTACTTCCTCAAGCTTGTGCTGGGGCTTGAGCTTCCCGGCCTCCAGCAGCTCGGCCAGCAACTGCGTGTAGTGCATCACCGGCACCTCGATGCCTGGGTAGTCGTTCTTGAATGCGTTGAAGCTGTGGGGAGAGGTGACAACGACCCGCTTCGGGCCACGCTCCATGATGAGCTTCGTATTCGAGTCGCGCAGCTCCTCAAACATCCCCTGCTCGCCGATCCGCTTCTGCTCGCTGCAACAACAGGTCTCTTCCTCGCCGATGACTCCGAACTCGACTCCGGCCGCTCGCAGCAGCTTGACCAAAGCCTGGGCCGCAGGCTGGCAGCGCGGGTCATAGGCATTGGTGCAACAGACGAATAGCAGCACGTCAGTCTTCGCCCCGGGCTTGAGAATCGGCAGGTCGAGGCCTTGAGCCCATTCCATCCGCTTCTCCCGACCCCTGCCCCATGGATTGCCTTGCAGAAAGGTGCTTTCCAGTGCGCCCTGAATCTGAGTCGTCATCCGTCCGCTCTCGATGATCTTCGAGCGCATCTCGACCACGAGGTCGGCAGGCAGGACGCCCTTGGGGCACCGCTCGGTGCAGGTGGAGCAGGTCGTGCACTCCCAGAGTCCCAATTCGTCGGCGCTCAAGCCCTCACAGAGGTCGTTCAGGTAGCAGTAGACCAGCTTGCGGGGGTTCAGGGTCGACTTCATTGAGACCGGGCAGCCGCCTGAACACCGGCCGCACTGGATGCACGACTTCAGTTCGAGGGTATCGATTGACATGGGCCTCCATTCTAGAACGTAAGGCCCATAAGTCAAGGAAGCGGAACCGCATTCTGCCCCCAGAACCGATGTAGGCATAACCACAGAGGTCACAGAGAACGCAGAGCGGGTGTAGTCAGGAGTCCGGGCCCGTGACCTCAGTGAACTCTGTGCGCTCTGTGGTTCAATGTCGGGTTCAGGATCTGCAAAGGTGCTTGACAGTATGGGGAACGGCGTCATAATTCCCCTACAGGGAGTCCAAAAATGGACGAGTGCTTGCGCTACGCAATCCACCGGTTGCGGCTGCCCGGGCCGCAGGGGCAAACAGTGGCCAGTCGGCCAAGGGAGCCGGCTAGCCGAAGTGGCCACGTTTCATTGTCCGGAGAAGTCGGTCATCCACGGGAGGTCAGAAATGGTCTGTGCTCAACGTCCCGATAGACGTTCCGCTCAACAAGTACCGCTGCTTGCACTCTGCCTGAGCCTGCTGCTGGTCGGCGTCGCGAAGGCCGATTGGGTCACGGCCACGGTGCCGGCAGGACCTGGTCCGTATGCCGTGGCGGTGAACCCGGTCACCAATAGGATCTACGTCGCGAACAGCGGCTTCAATAGTGTGACGGTAATTGACGGGGCAACCAATGCCACAGCCACAGTGACCGTGGGCGCGTTCCCCTATGCTGTGGCGGTGAACCCCATCTCCAACAAGATATACGTCGCGAACAACAACGGCAACGTGACGGTGATCGACGGCACCACCAACGACACGGAGGTTGTGCCCACCGACTCAGGTCCTTGGGCAGTGGCGGTTAACCCGACCACCAATAGGATCTATGTCGCGAACAGCGTCAGCAACAACGTGACGGTCATCGACGGTGCGACCAACGACACGACAACTGTGCCCACCAACCAGTGCCCTTGGGCCGTGGCGGTGAACCCGATCACCAACAGGATCTATGTCGCGAACAAGTTCAGCAACAACGTGACGGTGATCAACGGCGCGACCAACGACACGACGACTGTGCCGACTGACTCAGCGCCTTGGGCTGGGGCCGTGAATCCGGTCACCAACAGGATCTACGTCGCGAACTACCACGGCAACAACGTCACGATCATTGATGGCGCAACCAACTCCACGACTACCGTGGCCGTGGGCTCGGGGCCCATTGCCGTGGCGGTCAATCCCGTCACCAACAAGATCTACGTCGCGAACGAGTTCAGCAACGGCGTGACGGTGATCGACGGCGCGACCAACGATACAGTCACCGTTACCGTCGGCTCACACCCCACGGCCGTGGCGGTGAACCCGGTCACCAACAAAGTCTATGTCGCGAACGGCGACGGTAGCAGCGTAACGGTGATCGACGGATCGACCAACACCACCACCGCGGTGGCCGCAGGAACCGGTCCCAGTGCCGTCTCAGTGAACCCGGTCACCAACAAGACCTACGTCGCGAACGCCATCAGCAACAACGTGACGGTGATCGACGGGGCGACTAGTGTAGCGTTCCTTAAGTAACATTGTATTCATGCTGCTAAGGGCTTGCCG
>CAZVCQ010000493.1:0-2591 GCA_964626085.1 uncultured bacterium | reverse complement strand
GCTGATTGATATCGAGCGTGACAAACTCGAGCAGCACCTGCGGGCGCGGGGCATCGGGTGGGTCGAGGACGAGTCGAACGCGGATGTGAGCTACCGGCGGAACCTCCTGCGTCGAGAGGTCGTTCCGGTGCTCCTGCAGCTAAACCCGAACGCTGTCGCCAATGCCCGGACGGCGGCACAACTGCTGACCGAAGAAGGCAAGTTCCTGGACGGACTGGCAGAAGCGGCGGCCCGAGACGTGGCGGAATTGAGCAAGGGCCGGGTGCGGATTGACATACTTAAGTTCAAGGATTATAATGACGTTCTGAAAAGACGGATTCTGAAACGGGTACTGCCCGAGCTGGATTCGCAGGCCGTGGAAGGAGTCCTTGAGTTCTGCAATCGCGATACAGGTGGTAAGTTGACTTTGACCCGCGGCGTTCGGGCGCACCGGCGCCGAGGGTTGATTGAATTTGAGCGCACTAAGGAGACTCTGAATGATGCCTGACAAGGCCCAGCGCAATCGGGTCATCGGGCCGCTGGCTATCTGGCTGCTCGTCTTTCTGGCCGCGTGGGCGGCGTGGAACTTCTTCGCCGGCAGGCGCGGAACCCGCGCCTCCATCGACTATTCCGATTTCACAACTCAGCTACAGGCCGGCAACGTCGACGCCGTGACGATGGTCGAGCGCGACCTGAGCGGTTCACTCAAGCAGGAGGCCGAAGCCGTGACCCCGCGCGGCACGGTCAAGTACAAGGACTTCCGCACCTACATGCCGGACGACCCGCAGTTAGTAACGCAGTTGCGCGCCGCCGACGTGAAGATCGTGGCGAGGGCTCCGTCACAGTGGACCACCATCCTGCTAAGCATCCTGCCCTGGGTGTTGATTATCGTCGTCTGGTTGCTGTTCATGAGGCGGATGTCCTCGGGTCAGGACCGGGCGTTTACGTTCGGCAAGTCACGGGTCAAGCCGATGGCTTCGGACCGACCCAAGGTCACCTTCAACGACGTCGCCGGCGTGCAGGAGGCCAAGGAGGAGTTGAAGGAAATCATCGCATTCCTTAAGGCGCCGCACAAGTTTCAGAAACTCGGGGGCAGAATCCCCAAAGGCGTGCTGCTGGTGGGCGCGACCGGAACCGGCAAGACGCTCCTGGCCAAGGCGGTGGCGGGCGAGGCAGGTGTGCCTTTTCTTTCCATTTCCGGCTCGGATTTCGTGGAGATGTTCGTAGGCGTCGGTGCGGCCCGGGTACGCGACCTTTTCGAGCAGGGCAAGCGGAACGCGCCCTGCATCATCTTCATCGACGAGATTGACGCGGTCGGTAGGCAGCGCGGCGCCGGCATGGGTGGCGGGCACGACGAGCGGGAGCAGACCCTGAACCAGTTGCTGGTCGAAATGGACGGATTCGAGACCCAAGACGGCGTCATCATCATGGCCGCGACCAATCGGCCCGACATCCTCGACCACGCGTTGCTGCGGCCGGGCCGGTTCGACCGGCAGATAACCGTTGACCGGCCGGACGTGGCCGGCCGCGAGGAGATTCTGAAGGTCCACGTCCGCAAGATCACGATGGCACCGGATGTGAATCTGAACGTGCTGGCGCGCGGCACTCCGGGCTTTTCCGGCGCCGACCTCGCCAACATGGTGAACGAGGCGGCGCTGCTCGCGGCAAGGCGGGCGCGGGCCGCGGTAACGATGCAGGACTTCGAGGACTCGAAGGACAAGGTCCTGATGGGCGTTGAGCGCCGGAGCCTGCTTATCAGCGAGCCGGAGAAGCGCTGGATTGCCTATCACGAGGCGGGGCACGCGCTGGTGTCGCGGATGATTCCCGGCAGCGACCCGGTCCATAAGGTGACCATCATCCCGCGCGGCCAGGCCCTGGGCCTGACCCAGCGGCTGCCGCTTGACGACAAGCGCATCTACTCGCGCGCGTACTGTCTCGACCAACTGGCGATCATGCTTGCCGGCCGGGCGGCCGAGCAACTGGTTTTCTCCGACCTTTCGACCGGCGCGCACAACGACATCGACAACGCGAGCACGCTGGCGCGCAAGATGGTCTGCGAGTGGGGCATGAGCGAGGCGGTCGGGCCGCTCACGTTCGGATCGCCAAGCGAGGAGGTTTTCCTTGGCCGGGAGCTGGGCGTGCGCCGGACCTTTTCGGAAGAGACGGCCCGGTCGATTGACAGCGAGATACGCCGGATAGTCGACGAGCAGTCAACCCGGGCGCGCAACATCGTAACGTCCGGGCGGGACAAGCTGGACGCGCTGGCCAAGGCGTTGCTCGAGCGCGAGTCGCTGAGCGGCGAGGAAGTTGACCGGGTCCTGGGCATCGAACGGCCGGAGCCGCAACCGGCTGAGCCGGCTCCAGCCCAGTAGCAGCCCATGAAGGAGGCGGCCATGTCTTTTTCGGGGTGCATCACCGCTCTCGTGACGCCGTTCAAAGGGGCAAGGCTCAATGTCGATGGCCTGCGCAAGAACGTCCGGTTCCAGCTCAAGAACCGGGTCAGCGGCCTCCTGGTCAACGGTTCGACCGGCGAAGCACCGAACCTGAGTTCAACCGAGTGGGAGCGGAGCCTGGCTGCGGTTGTCGAAGAGGCGCACGGCCGGGTCAAGGTC
>CAZVCQ010000492.1:0-2602 GCA_964626085.1 uncultured bacterium | reverse complement strand
GCGTCAGTTCGTGGCCGTGCGTCCCAGACTACCGGTTTCCGGCCGGCCTCCTAGTTGTGGATTTCGTCGTAATAACGGTTGCCGGACTCTGCTTCGGACAGTTTGAACTCGCGCTCTACGGCTATCTGAACCTGTACCTTCAGACCCGGGCAATCGACCTGGTACTGGAAGGCCTGAGCTACACGAGGGCCCTGTTCATCATCTCGGATTCCGCCGACGCCATTGCCCGGGCGATTACGACCAAGATGAACCGCGGCGCCACGGTGCTGAGCGCGACCGGTGCGTACAGCCAGGAAGAGAAGAACATGGTCTTCTCGGTGATGGCCAAGCGCGAAGTCCCGCAGGCCCGCGAGATAGTGCGCGAAGCAGACCCCCGCGCCTTCGTCATCATCACCGACGTCTACGAAGTCCTCGGCGAAGGCTTCAAACCCCGGACCTGACCCATGCGAGTCGGGTTGCTCCAGTTCGCGCCAAGGCACGGTGATGTCGCGGCGAACCTCGACCGCATCGCCCACGCGCTGTCTGGTGGTGTAGAGGCCGACCTGATTGTGCTGCCAGAACTCTGTACAACCGGATACCTCTTCGCGTCGCGTTCCGAGATCGCCGCGCTCTCCGAGCCGGTGCCCGGCGGCCCTACCTGCGAGGCCATGGCCGCACTCAGCCGGGACACGAAATCCGCCATCGTCTGGGGGATGGCTGAATTGGCCGGTCAACGCATCTCCAACTCCGCGGTGATGGTCACACCGCAGGGTGAGTTCCACGTCTACCGCAAGGCCCACCTCTTTGTCGACGAAAAGGACCTGTTCGACCGGGGCGACTCGCCGTTCCCGGTCTTCGACCTCCCTCCAGTCATTCGTCATTCTGACTTAGTCATTAGTCATTCCACGAAAGTGGGTATGCTCGTATGCTTCGACCACTTCTTCCCGGAAGCCGCCCGCTCGCTGGCCCTGCACGGCGCTCAAGTCATCTGCCATCCATCCAACCTCGTGCTGGAATATGCTCAAACGAACTCGGTCACGCGGGCAGTTGAGAACCGGGTCTTCTGGATACTCGCCAACCGCACCGGGTCCGAGACCCTCGGCCAAAAGAAGCTGACCTTCAACGGCCGTAGCCAGGTAGTCGCGCCGGACGGCGAAGTGCTCGTTCGCGCCGGCCCTGATTCGGAAGAACTCCTCATCGTCGACGTCGACCCGGCCGAGGCACTGAACAAGAAGGTCACGCCCCGCAACGATCTCTTCCTCGACCGTCGCACCGACCTCTACTCGCTCTAGGCACGCCTGACCAGGCGTGCGATTTGGACAGACCGCGACCTCGCGCTGAAGGCGCAATTGTGTCTCGCGAAGTATCCGTCGAAGTTCGTCAGGAAGTACCGGCAGACGTATCCTCACTTGTGTACTCACTTGCGTCGGCAGTTGCGTCGTTCGCTCTATCTCAACCTGAACCTCGACATCAATCCTAAGCTCTATCCGTCGTTCTACCACAAGTTGTTCGCGAAGTCGTACAAGTCGTTGTTCCAGCAGTTGCTCGCGACGTTGTTCGGCTCGATGTTCGGCTTGATGTTCGGCGAGTTGCAGGCTTCGTCGCGTCTCGCGCTGTGTCGGCAGATGCTACCCCCCAGGCGGCCTGTGGGCCGTGGAGTAGGCGGGAGAATTGTGGTCCGAGAACGGTCTACTACTACATATAGATGACCGCCAGGTCTTTGGATTGCGGTAGCGGAGCTACCGCTTTCCAGAGAAAATGCGATTCTCCAAATGTGAACCATGCGGCACTGGCAGAGCTTGCGCCCGAGACCGGCTGCGGGTCACAGCACCCGCACCGAAACTGCCGCGTTCACTTCGGCGCTCAGTGCCGAACTGAACCGTAGACTCAACGCGCGGCTCAAGGCCGAACTCAACTCGCGGCTGAACGCGCCAGTCAGGCCGGAACTCGCTGCGCGACTCGCCGCGCGATTCATCGCCGGATTGAGCGTGGCGTTGACGTCCTGACTGACAGCGGCGCTGAACTCCCGAGTCTCGGCGCGACTGGCCGCCGCGCTGAGTCCCGCGTTCGTCGCGGAACTGAACGGCGGGCTAAGCCCTTGAGTGACGGCCACATTGATGGCGGCAGTGAGCGCGGCCTTGAACCCCGCAGTCACCCCCGGGTTGACTCCCCCTTTGCCGGTGCAAATGCCGGCCTGGGTATCGAGCCGCAGGCCGCGGATTGGGACCGTCCTCGTTCGGGCCTGTGAGATCACATGTTACGTTTCGCCCTTGAGAATGCACTAATACCAGTGAAGGCAATGTGGACCGGTTACCGGCTCCACGACCTCCGGAGTCAGAACGGTCGAGATCCCGGCCCTTAGGCCGGAAAGGAGTCTTATCATGTCCGACATAACCCGCCGAATCTCGCGCTGGAAGGCGAAGTACTCGCCCGACATTGCGGCGCAGACGACCGCCCGCATCTTTGCTGACATGACCGCACGATACGAAGCATCGATGGTAGCGCTCAACTCAATGGAGATCGACACCAAGCAAGTACTGAGCGCCTCCGGCATCGACACGATGTTCATCGTCTTCTACCTCGACTTTGCCCGGCAGCTCTTCCGCCTCTCGCACGGCCGGAC
>CAZVCQ010000491.1:0-2607 GCA_964626085.1 uncultured bacterium | reverse complement strand
CGTCCGTTATGCCGCCCTGTAATGCAAGCTATTTTGTACTCCGGGTAATATCTCGCGCGGAATCGGGATCAGCCGAATCGTCACGCCCTCGGTCGCCTCAAGCTCGTTGCAGACCAGCCGCAGGTCCATCTCGAATTCCCACGCCAGGCAATGCACTTCCTTTGCCCCGGCCTCATGCGCGGCCTTGGCAACTGCGCGAACCTCGTCCCGAGTCAGCATCCCGTCAATCGCATCAACGTGCACGAATGCCCGGCCCTTCCGGCCATGCAAAGGCCCAATCGGCTGCGGAAGCATCTCCGCCTTGTAGAACCCGAGGACGACCTTCCGATGCTCCCCGTCCGCACCCTTCAGCCGCTCCTTCTGCCACCACTGTCGCTCATACCGGCCAAGGTTGTACACGTCGAAGGCCCGATACGGCTTGTCTTCCTCATGCAGCTTCCGCTGCACCTCAATCATCCGCTTCCGGCTCGTATGAATCGCAAACCGCCCCAGGTCGCACATTATCCAGCGCCGACCGAGCCTCTCCGCTACTGCGCCCGTCGTCCCGCTCCCGCCGAACAGGTCCGCCACAAGGTCGCCCTCATTCGACGACGCCTTTATGATACGCTCCAACAGCGCCTCGGGCTTCTGGGTCGAGAAACCGTAGTTCTGTGTTGTGTCAGCGGGTTGAAGACAAGGAATGCGCCAAACATTGTCAACCGTGCGGTCGGTTTTGTCGCGGTAGACGACTTTCCCATCGTCGCCCTTCACGTTGACCATCCTGCCGTCGACCTTCTTGCGCGCAAGCTGTCGTGTTGGCTGCTCGCGGAGTTCGCTCTGCTGGTGAAACGTTGGGTGCGCACGCGTGTTCTTGACGTAGAACAGCAGGAGATCGGTCGCTCGGGGGAAAATGGGCTTGCGCAGGTCGTGCATCTTGTTGTAGTAGTACCAGAGGATCTCGTTCCTGAAGTTGTCCGGTCCGAAGACATCGTCCAGCGCGGCCCGAAGCAGGTATCCCACGTGCCAGTCGCAGTGAACGTAGATGCTGCCCGTGTCGCTGAGGAGTTCCTTCATCAACGCCAGCCGCTCGTACATGATATGCAGGTAAGAGTCCGTGCCTTTGCCCCACATGTCGCGGTAGGCGACCATTTCGAGCGTGGACTGGTCTTTGAACGCGGTTTCCTTGCCGTTGCCGATGGGCACGTCCATCGTGAAGTCGGCGCCGACATCAAAGGGTGGGTCAATGTAGATGAGGTCAATCTTGCCCTTGAAGTCCTTAAGCAGACTGGCCATGACGAGCTTGTTGTCGCCCCAGATGAGCATGTTGCGGAAATCGTCGCGGTGGGCCTTGGTTACATCGAAGAGGTCGCCCTTTGCCCGCAGGCGTGATGCCGGCTCGTCTATCGTCTCGATTTTCTGCAGCGGCATGGCGCACCCGGCAACGTCAACCGTGCGCCTCTTGCCGTACTCGTCGTACTTGCCTTCCCAGACCAACTCGGTCTTCAGTTGCGATAGCGGATGCGGATTGTCGAGTCCGTAGCGGATTCCCTTAGTCATTCGCAGTCTCCTTGAGGTACTCCACGTCTTCTGGAACTCCGCTCTCCGCCAAAGACGGGCATGTTAAGACCCAGCAAATCACTTCCGAGTTATACCGCGAACCGGGCCAAAGTCAAGCCAGTGAAAGTGCCCGAGTGCTGAAGTGGCCTGGTGGTCGATGGGCGGGCTGCGGGAAAGTCGGGGCAGAGACGGGTCTGAGGCCCGTTCCGGGGGCAGGTTCGCGGACAGGAGCGGAGCGTGGTGCATGGGCCGGTGCCGAGGCCGGACCTCGGCCTGGGGCGAGGACTGGACCGGCGGCTGTGGCGGACGCCGGAGCGAAGCGAGGAGCAGGGGCTGGTCAAGGGACGAGACCGGTACCCGGAGCAGATGCTGTTCCGGGCCTCGGGACAGGGGCTAGAGCGAAGACCGTTGCCGACGCCGAGGCAGACGCCGATGCGATGGCCGGAGCGGATGTCGTTGCAGGAGCCGGAGCGGCGGCTTCAACGGGTGCTGGAGCGAGGGTCGTTTAGGGGCCAGGAGCTCCCCCAGCGGTCCGGGGGATGGGCGCGGAGGCAATTCAAAGTGCAAAATGCAAAATGCAGAATGGCGGAGGTATCGGACAGAAAACGACTTGGGCGCTGACGAAGGACGAGGGACGATGGACGTGAGCGAAGTGCGAAGGGGAAAGGGGAAATGGCAAAGGCCGAGAGACGGAAGACGATCACGAATGAACGAGCCGTGTTACGTTTTGGGGTCCTGGTTTCACTAATACCGGTGAAGACCATGAAGCACGAAAAAGGAGCAACCATGAACGTCAAACCAAGAACTGCAAACTCGCCCAACGAAGACCCGGTGGGAGAGAGCATCAAACGCCGCGTGGCAAGGTGGGAACGCCAGCGCGGACGGGCGGGATTGCCGCTCAGGAACGAGCCCAAATATGTATTATAGCACATATTCCGTCGGCCCGAGGGAAGGGCCCTAACTTCCCTAATCCCAAGCCCCTAGCCCACATTCGCTTTCCGACCCCTCCTATGCCTCCCCGTGGCGCGAACGGGACATGGGTTACACTTTATTATCAGGACATGGGTTACA
>CAZVCQ010000490.1:297-2612 GCA_964626085.1 uncultured bacterium | reverse complement strand
TGGAGCGGGGCCGACGGCTAAGATCTACCAGACCCTCCAGTCCCGACGTGTTGTGTCGACGCAGCCACTTATAGCCGGTCTTCCGGCTGATGCCGAACTGCCGGCAAGCTGCGCTCATGTTGGTGTCGGCTTCACGCGCAACCATTACGAACTCAACTCGGGCATCTTTCAGTCCACGAACTGACCAGGACATATTCGTACCTCCATGTGCTCAGAAGTGTTACCTATGTCCTGATAATAACCTGTTACCTATGTCCTGAGTCCGGACCAAGTCGTCTGCAGAATCGTTCGGGTCGTCGCTTCGTCCGTCGTCGAGAGAGCAATGTCGGACATCGTTTGCGGGGCCGTCTGGGACGTCACCCTCCGAAGTCCTTCGTCCGTTGTTTCACCGGGCATCCGGTCAGGAGCGCAGCAGGTTGCGGCCGGAGTCATGGGCCAAGTCACCCGGCACACTACTCGGCGTATCACCCGACAGGCAACGGAGGACGTGGTTCCACAGGTCGTCTGACAGACCACCAGGTCAGTTGTTCCTTGCATTGCTCGGTCTGCGAAGCGGGCGGGGTGTTGCTGCCATACCCCGCCCGCGCGCTTGACTTGATAGTGAAACGTGCCATCTTGACAAGGGCAGATTACCGCCGGAGAATTGGACATTGGCTGGCAGGCCAACAGGCCCGCGCAGCGTCCGCTTCGCTTCACGTTCATTCGGGTTACCCTCTCTGTCCGCGCGCGAGTTCGGACGAACGGGTCAGGGTCTGCCGCCCCCGAAGGAGGAACTATGAGGCGTAGAGGTCTGTGGGTAGTGCTCGGGTTAGTGGCTGTCGTATTCACGGCGGCTTCAGGGCAGTGGCTGGAGGCCACCGTCTTCATTCCGGATTCGTTCGGCGGGCTGTATTGGCCGCACTGCCTCGCGTATGACGCGGCCGACAACCGGGTCTTCGTGGCGGGCGAGTTGACCGAGACCATACTCGTGCTCGACGCCCGGGACGGCCATAGACTCGCCCGGATTCCGTTCGAGGCCACCGTCCGTGCCATCTGTTACAACTCAGTCAGCAACAAGATATACGCGACCGCCGGCGACCTGGATTCAGTCGCGGTGATTGACGCGGGGACGATGCAGTTGATCAGAACCCTGCCGGCCGGGGACGGTCCGGTCGCGCTTGCGTACAACCCGGCAGCGAACCGAGTCTATTGCGTGAACCTGTTCAGTTACGATGTGACCGTGATTGACGGCGGGGGCGACAGCGTGGTTGCGACCGTGCCGGTGGGACGCTACCCGTATGCCGCCTGCTGGAACCCGACCCGCAATGTCGTCTACATCGCCAATTCGAACAGCAACGACGTGAGCGTGATTGACGCGACGGCCGACACCGTGGTGGCGACCATCCCGGCCGGCAACGGGCCGTTTGGTTTCGTGTACAACCCGGACCTGGACAAGCTGTACGAGGCCGACTACGGCTCCGGCACGGTGAGCGTGATCGACGGTCTGGCCGACACGGTGCTCGCGACCGTATTCGGGGGGTCGTCGCCATTCCGGCTCTGCTACAACCCGGCGAACGGCAAGGTGTATGCGGCGGACGAGGACGTCGGGGTGCTGGTGATTGACTGTACGTCGGACACGCTGCTGGCGGGCATTGGAGGTTATGTTCTTGACGTCGCCTACAACCCTGCAAACAATCAGGTGTACGCGGCGGACGAGACTGAGGTTGTCGTGATAGATGGGGCGACGGACAGCGTCGTGACGAGGGTCCGGCTGGGCGAGTGTCCGTCAGCGGTTGGTGTGGCCGATTCGGGCAGGCGGGCATTCGCGACCGTGGATGAGGAGTACATGGTCGGCGTGATTGACTGCGCGAACGACTCGTTGATTGCGAAGGTCGGTACCGACACCAGGCTCTCGGCGTTCTGCCTCAATCTGGTCGGGAATGAGGCCTACTGCGCCGATTCGAGCGGGAACACGGTGACCGTGATCGACGGTGTGACCCATGCCATCAAGGCCGTGGTCGAGGTCGCGCCCCACCCCGTGGCTTTGCTGCACAACCCGGCCGTGGGCAAGGTCTATTGCGCCAATAGCGGCGACTATTACAGTCCCCCTACACTGACCGTGATTGACGCGGAGAACGACAGCGTGCTTAGGACGCTGGCGACGGGAGCGCCGGAGGAACCGAGCAGCCGGGACCTCTGCCTGAATACCGTGAACAGCCGGGTATACGCGAGCAGCTACGAGGAGGGCAAGGTCGCGGTCATCGACCCGGTTTCGGATACGATTGTCGCCCAGGTGCCGGTGGATTATCCGCACCTGCTCTGCTACAACCCGGGCT
>CAZVCQ010000490.1:0-287 GCA_964626085.1 uncultured bacterium | reverse complement strand
ACTACATGTATGCGGCCACCGGCCTTTCAAAGGTAGGCGTGATCGACTGCGGACTGAACACGCTGATTGCCACGGTTGCGGTCAGCGCAAGCCCGGCCGCGCTCTGCTATGTTCCGGCCGGCGCCAAGGTGTATACCGCGAACCGGTCCCACGGCTCGGTCGGCGTCATTGCCGGCAGCACGCCCGGTGTCGTTGCCGACATCGATGTGGGTGGCGCGCCGTCGGCGCTCTGCTGGAACTCCAAGGAGAACAAGGTCTATTGCGCGAACTTCTACGACGGCGCGGTG
>CAZVCQ010000489.1:0-2615 GCA_964626085.1 uncultured bacterium | reverse complement strand
TGCCGGCGATGAGCACGCGACTCCGCCCCGACATCCAGACCATCCGCCGGTTCGTCGAGGGCGGCGAACTGGGCGACCTGTACTACTGCAAGACGGGCTGGCTCCAGGGCCGTGAATCGTGGTCGCTTTCCGGCTGGCGCGGCCAGCGCCTGCGCGCGGGCGGCGGGGCGTTCCTCTCGCTGGGCACATCCCTGCTCGACGCGGCACTCGCCCTGCTGGCTCCGCACGCGCCGGCCTCGGTCATCGGGGCGGCCCACCACCGGGCCCCGCAATCCGAGGTCGAGGACACGGCGTTCGCGATGATTCGGTTCCAGCCCGACCTGACGCTCACGGTCGAGGTCGGCTGGTCGATGCTGCAGGAGAGGGACCTCACGTTCCTGAACCTGTTCGGCAATGCCGGAGCGGCCCTGCTCAACCCAACTCAGATACACAAGGAGATGCACGGGCACCTGGTCAACGTCACGCCCCAGATTCCGGCCAAGGACGTCCAGCGTTCGTCCTGGCGGATGCTGGTGAACCTCTGGGTCGAATCGCTGGTGCGCGACACGCCGGTGCCGATTGCCGCATCCGAAGCGCTGACAATCAGCCGGCTCGCGGACGCGTTCTACCGGTCCCAGTCAACCCACAGCGAGGTCCCGCTCACATCCGTAGAGCCCTGATCCCGGCCGGCGCGGCCATCGGCCTCGGTGCGTTTGCCTTCGCGCCTTTCCCTCTCCGGTTCCTGGCCTTCTTCGCGCTGGTCCCGCTCTTCTGGGTCATCCGGGACGCCAGGCCGGGCCGGGCGTTTCTCTGGGGCTGGCTGTTCGGCGGGCTCCTGTTCGCCGCCCACCTCTGGTGGCTCTGGTTCCTGGTCGTACCGGTCGAGCCGGTCACGCGGATTCTGCTGGACATCGGGGTGGTCCTGCTCTTTGCCTACCTCGGCCTCTACGTCGGCGTGTTCGCCTGGCTCACACGACGCTGGGGTCTGTGGGCGGCTCCGCTCATCTGGCCGCTGCTGGAGTTCCTCCGCACCAAGTCCCAGATTGGCTTTCCCTGGGGCCTGCTCGGGTACACGATGACCCCCTACGTCCCGTTCATCCAGCCGGCGTCAATCGGCGGAGTCTATCTAGTATCGGCCTGGCTGGTGTTGGTGAATCTGCTGCTGTACCGACTGGTCAAGGCGGTCAGGCCGCAGGCCGCAAACCACAAGCCGCAGGCTCGAACCGTGATATGGCGCGCAGCATGGCTCGTGCTGGCCTTCGCCGTGCCGCTGATATTCTCGGCGTTCTACGTCCGACCGCTCAAGCAGTGGTTCAATGTCGCCATCATCCAGCCGAACGTCTCCCCCTTCGACAAAGGAGACTGGGACTCACGCGCGACGATTCAGGCAGACCTTGTCCGCCTGACGCGGCAATCGGCCGCAACCCGCCCGGACCTCATCCTCTACCCGGAGACCGCAACCCTGACCGACGTAACGAGGTCGGAGACAATGGGCCCGGCCATCCGCGGCCTGGCCGATTCGCTGAACACCGAAGTATTCACCGGGTCTCCCCTCTTCGATGAACGCCGGAACTCCTGGCACAACGGCGCGGTGCTCATCCGGCCGGACGAGCAACCGGTCAAGCAGCGCTACTACAAGATTCGGCTGGTCCCCTTCTCGGAGAAGATCCCCTACGCGGACGAGTTGCCGATCATCCGCAAGATACTCGGCACCGCCGACATGGGCGACTGGGCACGGGGACACGACTACACCGTGTTCCGCTGGTCACGCGGCACCCTTTCCGCGCTCATCTGCTTCGAAGCCATCTTCCCGGACCTGACCCGCGAGTTCACTCGTCGCGGGTCACAGCTTCTGGCGGTTGTCACCAACGATGGCTGGTTTGGGCGGCTGGTCGGCGCCCAGCAGCACGCGGAGCTGGCCGTCCTTCGCACGGTCGAGAATGGCGTGCCGATGATCCGCAGCGCAAACAACGGCATCTCATTCATCGTCGACCCCTACGGCCGAATCCTGAAGCAGACCCCGCTGTTCGTGCAGACGCTTCTTGCCGGCCCGGTCCCGCGGCCGCTCGCGCCCACGCTCTACCGCCGCTATGGCGATTGGTTCATGCTTGTCTGCCTTCTGGGCCTCATCGCGGGCTCTGTGGTTCGACTGGTGAGCGCCCGCAAAGCCCGACCGCAGTAGCCTTCCGACTCGCAGCACGAACCGCGTCGCAAATCGGCCCGCAAGTGCTTCCGCCAGAGACCCCGCAACAGACCTTTGGAATCGACCTACCAGTGAGCCCGCCTCTCAACGTCCGAGTCTTTGTCTGAACCTCGGTAGGATTCGCCGCGAGAATCGAACCCCAACACGCCGCGGGTTTCACGCCCGGTTTCGCCGCCCCGATCCCGCCGCAAGTCCCCTCTGGACTGGCTTTGAGAGTCACCCCCCGAACCGTTCCGGGAACGGTTCCCATGGCGACTCGCGATGCTATCGCTCTAGTGATGCCTACGACCCCCAACTCGGCTTCCTGCAGGCACTTAGCCGAGCTGCACGCCTCTCCGACACCTAATCAGGGACAGTCACCCTATTTCTTGACATCAACGGCGCATTCAAGCGCGAAGTGCAACAAAGCGGGCGGCAGCTTCTAACGGTGTTC
>CAZVCQ010000488.1:0-2627 GCA_964626085.1 uncultured bacterium | reverse complement strand
CGTAGTTACCGAGCAGGGATGACAGAATAGAATCACCGTGCTGCCAAGTCACGACAAGTGAATCACTTAGATACACATTGATGCAAGGCAGGCTGTCCCTGAGGTTGGCCACGCTCTCTATGGTATCGAGGATGACCTCATCGGCGGCCACGCGTGCGTACATGATTTTGGACGCGCCGCCCAAGGTGTCGTAGACAGCGAACACGACATTGGCCGCGGACCCGCCGCCGCCCGCACTCGGGTAACAGACAATCGACGGCTGCCCCGGCACCGCCGAGCTCGAACCGGCGAAGACTGCCTGGTAGCAGCCCGTTCCGGTCATACACCAGACGGTATCGTCCCGTAACAATGCCACCCAGC
Source organism: uncultured bacterium (assembly GCA_964626085.1). GTDB lineage: Bacteria > Hydrothermota > Tepidihabitantia > Tepidihabitantales > Tepidihabitantaceae > UBA2258. Next base: position 2,267 of record CAZVCQ010000488.1, on the reverse strand, counting down.
TCTCGCCAGCGCTGTCCACGGCGAGTGCCGGTAGCCCGCCTCCGCCCACAAGAGTCGGCTGGAGGGAGTTGTCGTCAAGCACCGGACCGGAGTGAACATTGCCTCTCACGCCAGCCGCGTAGACCACCGCCCCACTTGGATCGAGCCAAATGTCCCTTCCCGTTCCGCAAAAGTGAATCGGTGGACCTTGTATGTACGGGTTGAAATACGCATACTTCGCGTCCAAGCGATAGAGCGCCCGGTGCGCATCACCAGCAGCGGCGGCGGAATAGAAACAACTCGCTACTGGGCACCATGGCGGATCATAAAGCGGGGAACAGGCAACGGCGCAGGGATTGGCATCTTGACCCGCTACATTCGCAGTGTATGGCATGTAGTGTTCGGAGCTATTCCATATGATGTTGTTGTCCATGTCGCCCGCGAACACACCATCGGTTGTGGACAGCCACGTGTGGCCTTGTGGGTCCCTGAGCTCACTTACAACGACAACGCACGCGCGATAATCCGATGTACCCGTCACGGCGACCGTGGGCGCGTTGTACACGAAGTCAGGGTTGGAGTTGTATGATCCGACCTCATAGGGGCCGCTGTAGCTGAAGAAGCTCCCGGCCCACGACGAGCAGTAGTATACCTTGCCGCCCTGTGTCGGATCGCCGTTTGACTGGACCCAACACACCACAGTGAAATCGGTTAGACCTCCAGATGCGATGCAGGGCTGCGCGGCGCCGACAAAAGGTGAACCGGTTACCTCAGTCCAGCTTTCGCTGTAGATGTCTCCCTTCCATAGCCTGATCTTGTCCGTTCCATTGTCTTCGTAGTGGTAGGCGACCAGGATAGTGCCTACGTGGTCGTTGGACATTGCTATCTGGTCAGCCGGGTCGCTCGATATCTGGACCAATAATGGAGTATAATCACCCCAGTAGTCGCCATAGCCGTCAGATGACGCGAACCAAACGCCATCAGACTTACCGGGCGGACACCCGCGAAAGCACGCATAGGTATAGAATCCCTGGTCCTCATCATCACCGAGCACACAACCTGTGCCGACCGCGAGCGCGTCGGTAACACCACCGGAGACGCTATTCTTCGTGGGCCAGTCCTCGCTCAACGACCTTGACCAAGGATCTGCCTCGCAGTACCGTGCCGCGTTGTCCGATGACCGATGCCAGAGCGCACCCACATAGAACCCCGACTCACCGATAACCATGCAAGCGTGATTTCCGCAAGCGTTGGGATCAGGTTGCACTGGGTCCTCGTAGCGGAGACCATCGCAAACAGCCGCTACGTTGATGGACTGGTCGTAACCATCCTCGAAGATCGCGCGAGCCCACGCATGACGGTCATAATACACCATGTCCGCCGCCCGCGACCCATTTCGGTCTGTCAGAATGACATCGCCCGTTGCTTCCCAGTCCTTTTGCGGCTGCAGACCCCATTGCCAGCAGTAGCTGCCGCTTACGGCCAATACCAGCGCGGTCGTGCTCAGCAGAAGCAGAACCGCGCCGACCGTTCTTCCACGAGACTTCATGTTCACTCCTCTTGTTACGAACTTCCGTTTCTTGTCTTGCGATTCCTCAATTTGACTGAAGCTTCCAGTGCTACTAGACTTCAGTGGGCGGCAATAGGACGTAAGTCCTTTAACCTGACTACTCGCAAGGTGTGCCAGGGCTGCCCAATTCTCTTTCCGGCCGGCACTGGCGACCGGTCAGGTCACGTCGTGCCTCCTTTCGGCCTACATGTCGTTGTCATTGTGCAATCACAATCCTGCGCACAACCTGCGGTTCGCAGCCTGCGGCTTGCGGCTCTTCGCGGATGAAGTAAACTCCAGGTGCCAGGCTCCGCACATCATTGGCGCCGGGGTGTAGACTCAGCACCTTGCGGCCTGAGATGTCCAGCAGGCTTGCAGCTTGTGGCTTGCGGCTTGTGGCTGCCGGAAGGAGCAGCACGCCGCGAACGACCGTGGCCAGGTGCTCAGGGTTTGACACTTTCAGACCCAGGTGCTCCTCAATTCCAGGAGGCGCCGTGCAGATGATCGAGATGCTCGAGTTCGATGTGTTGGCCACATAGACGCGGCGCTGCTCCGGATTGAGGCAGAACGCACGTGGTCCCACTCCTACTCCAACGGTCGCAACGATCAAGTCAGTGGCACCGTCGATTACGGTCACGGTTGAAGGGAGGTCTGAAGGAAATCTGTTCGCGACGTAGACCTTGTCATAGGGCTCTTCGCGGATTCGTGTGGGTGATTTGATGGGGTGAATTTGTCCTAA
>CAZVCQ010000487.1:0-2633 GCA_964626085.1 uncultured bacterium | reverse complement strand
GTTGAACGAAGCCGCGCTGCGGCAGCCCTTTTGATTCTGCTCTTTGCCTTGCCTCGTGATTCCCGCCGTGTTCTTTTCCGCTGACGGTCATTATCGTGTCTTCCGACGGGCGGACGCATGGTGCGTCCGCGACCGCACCATCGGGAGACACGATATGAAACGGCTGTCGGAGCGGATGATCGAGGACATGAAGTTGGCAGGTCTGTCGGAACGGACCCGGGAATCGTACCTCGGATCGATGCAGGCGCTGGTGCGCCACTGCGGAGACCGGCCGCCGGGGCGACTGACCCCGGAGGAACTGCGCGGCTATTTCCTGCATCTGGTGGAAGAGAAGAAGGCGGCGTCCACGGTGCGGGTGCACCTGAACGGCATCCGGTTCTTCTACGAGCGCACGCTGGGGCGGAAGTGGGAGATCTTCGATGTGATTCAGCCGCGGCGCGGGTTCCGGCTGCCGTCGGTGCTGAGCCGGGAGGAAGTGCGGCGCGTGCTCGGAGCAGTGCAAAACGAGCCGGCCAGGACCGCGCTGACGCTGATCTATGCCTGCGGTCTGCGGGTGTTCGAGACGACCCGATTGCGGGTGCGTGACATTGACGGCGCCCGGATGCTGGTGCATGTGCGCGGCGGAAAAGGGAACCGGGACCGCTGCATCCCGCTGCCGCGGCGCATGCTGAAACGGTTGCGCGACTGGTGGCGGACGGGACGGCCGCGCGCCGAGGTGCCGGCACGCCCGCAACAGGTGCGTGACGAATGGCTGTTTCCCGGCCTCACGTACCGGCCCATCGATCCCAGCAGCCTGCAGAAGACGTTCAAGGCCGCCCTGGCCGACAGCGGCATCACCCGGTTTGCGAGTGTGCATACGCTGCGCCATTCCTATGCGACCCATCTCCTGGAGGCCGGCGTCAACCTGCGGGTGATCCAGATGATCCTCGGGCACAGGAGCCCGCAGACCACCGCGGTCTACACGCACCTGACGCCGGTGGTGATGAGCGGTGCCGCCGTGGCCATCGACAAGCTCATGAGCGATCTGTGAGCCGGCGGTCATGTCAACGATCGCCGCCATCTTCCGGCGGCATGGAGACGAGTACCTTGAACGGTTTGCCGCGGCCATGCCGGCCTGGCACCGGCGGGCGCTTTCGTCGATAAGAGCCTGCCGCACACCGGCCATGGGCGGACACCTCCGGGAGTGCCTCGACTGCGGGACCCGCGAGTATGTGTACCATTCCTGCCGCAGCCGCGCCTGTCCCACGTGTCACGGCGAGCGGACCGCGGTCTGGCTGGAGGCGCGCCGCGCCGAACTGCTGCCGACGCGGTACTTCCACCTGGTTTTCACCGTGCCGTCCGCCCTGCGGGAACCGCTGCGCCGGGCCCAGACCCCGCTGTGCGGAGCCCTGCTGCGCGCCGCGACCCAGGCCCTGCTGAGACTCGCGGCCGACCCGCGCTGGCTCGGCGCCACCCCGGCCGTGCTGTGTGTGCTTCACACCTGGGGCCGCACGCTCACCTGGCACCCGCATGTGCACCTGCTGGTTTCCGCCGGCGGCGTCACCCCGGACGGCCTGTGGCGCGAAGTTCCCAACCCCGCCTTCTTCGTCCCGATATATGCCCTGGCCAAGCTGTTCCGCGGACGCTTTGCCGCTCTGGCCCGCACGGCCGTGCCCGGCGCAGAACTCCCCGACAACATTTTCGCTCCGGAGCAACGCTGGGTCGTCTTCGCCAAACCCTGCCTTACCGGGCCGCAGCAGGTGCTCGATTACTTCGGCCGATACCTGCACCGCCTGCCGGTTTCCGACAGCCGCATCCTGGAACACACGAACGAGGCGGTCGCGGTCGTCTGCCGCGATGCGACCACAGGACAGGCCCGGCGCCTGACGCTTGCCCCGCTCGAGTTCCTGCGCCGCTGCCTGCAGCATGTGCCGCCGCCCGGATTCCACCACATCCGCTACTGCGGCCTGTGGTCGCCGTCCCGCCGCGGCGACCTGCGCAACGCGCTCGTGATGTTTGCAGTCCGTCGATCCATCATCGCCGCTCTGGCGGCGGCGGTACCGCGGGTGATCCTGCCACTGCAGTATCCTGCCCGTGCCTGCCGTCACTGCGGATCATCCCGGATCGCCGTGATCCGGCATTTCGGGCCGGCGGAGCGTGCCCCGCCATGAACTCATCATTGACTCCAGTCATCCCGCGCCTTGCCGGCCGCCGTCAAAAAGCCGCGGTGACGCTCCCTTGCGCCCCAGTCACCGAAAAACGCCCGTGCACCGATGTCGGATGCCGGTTGCCGCGGTCGATGGAGGCCCGGCGACGCTCGCGGTTCTTGCATCCAACGCCTCCATGGTGTATCAGTAACGCCAGTTGCCGGAGGTGAAAGCGGATAAATCCCCAAGGCCTGCGCAGCGGGTCGTTCAACAAGGATTACGTGCCGGCTTTGCGGCACATAATCGCTGAAACGTTGGCATGGAAGACAATGGACAACCTGACAATACAAGAACCCGGGTTGGACCAGGCCGAGCAGCTGGCGAAGATGCTGTGCGAAGATGATGTCTTGCGCGCGGACCTTCGCATGAGTGAGGACAACAAGCCCACAGCCGATGATTCCCTTCGCAAGCTCGCCGCCTGGTGCCCACCGCGACAGGCCAGCACAT
>CAZVCQ010000486.1:0-2635 GCA_964626085.1 uncultured bacterium | reverse complement strand
CCTTCACCTCGGTGCCCGGCACCAGCCCCATGGAACCCAGCCGGCCCACGAGCCCCCGGCCGCCTTGGATGGCACTGATTCGTACCGACACACCGGTCTCGACGTCAGCCAGGCTGAGCTGTCGCCTAGCGGGCACAGTCGCACCTCGCTCCGCTGTCGACGAAACGCTGGAACATGACGGCGCAGCGGTGCCCGCCGTCCGGACCTTCGGCCGCGAAGTCAAGAAATCTCACCATCCGCCGCATCGTTCGCGCCGAGACGGCGTGCTCCATCCGGCAGGCGTCGATTTCTGCGGTTCGGGCATCGACCCCGAGCAGGTCCACGAGGAAACGGACTATTGCATGGTGTCGACCGCTCACGCGCTTTGCTTCGGCTGTTCCCGCGTCGGTCAGGACGACGTGCCCGTAGCGCTCGTGCCGCACCAGCCCGCGCCGGGCCAGCCGCCGCAGCGCGGTCACGACCGACGGCATCTTCACGCCCAACCGGTCGGCAACCTCCGACACCCGCACGACGTCGCGGTCGCGGCCGGTCTCGTACACTGCCTCGAGGTAGTCCTGTGCGCTCTGGCTTAGTTCTTTCATATGTCTCCCGTGCAGTTGTTAGCATCAACTAATAAACTTAGTTGCGGCTAATTCTAGCGCCGAGCGCCGCGCTGTCAATCCCGGCGAAAACGCTGCGCCCCGCCGAAGCGGATGAGAATCGAGGGCTGCCGCAGCATGCAGCCCTCGCAGGAGGCAGCAGGACGAGGCTCGCTCAGACTCCGGGCTTACCATTGGATTGGTGGCTGCAATCTCGGCATTGCAGCGTGCTTGACTTGGCGTAGGTCAGGACTATGCTGACCGAGGTCCAAGCATGAATGACACTGACGGCACACCCGACAAGCTGCAGGCCTTGCGCGACCGGTTAGCTTCGGCCGCGACTCCGGCCGAGCGAGTTGAAGCCACGATGGAGCTGGCCGAAGAGACCTGGCTCAAGGACCCGGTTACGGTCAGGCCGCTGCTGGAGCAGGTTGTGGCTGAAGCCGACGCCGCCGGCCGGACCAATGACGGCGGCCGGGCAGCCTACATGCTTGGAGCGTTGCTGCGTCGGGCGGGCGACCTCGATGGTGCGGCGCGCTACGCCGAGATGGTGTTCAAGGTCGCGGACGCAACCGGCGACCGTAGAGTTCGGGCATGCGGGCTCAATCTTGCCGGGATCATCCACGAGGAGCGCGGCGAGATCCAGTCCGCGCTTCAGTGTTTCGAGGAGTACCTGGAAATCACCCGTCAGATCGGTTCCGGACATGGCGAACGGATGGCGCTGAATCAGCTCGCATGCGTTCATGCTCATCGGGGCGATCTTGGCAAGGCGCTTGAGTGCTACCGTCAAGTTTTGGTAGCAAACACCAAGGCCGGAGACGCGCATGGCCGGGCCACAAGTCTGTACAACATCGGCTGGACCCTTGCCACCATGGGACGCTGGACCGAGGCGACCGAGAACTTCTACCGGGCGATGGCGCTCTGCGAGGAACACGGGTTCAACGACCCGCTGGCTTCGACTCGATTGGCGCTCGGCGAGCTGTCACTCAAGCGGTCCGAATATGACGACGCCGCGTCCTTGTTCCGCGCAGTGGTCGCATCAGAGCGGGAAAACCGACGATCTGGAGGAGTGTACGGACAGGCTCTCTCCAATCTGGGCTGGACCCACTTCCGCAAAGGAGACCTTGCCCAGGCCGATGGGGTCATGAACGATGCCGCACGGCTGTGCGAAGCGGCCGGAGACCGCAGCGTGCTCGCGATCGTTTGCTGCCGCCGGGCCGAGCTCGCGTTGACGCGGGGATGGTTGGATGCAGCGGAGGATCTGCTGGCTGAAGCTGAGCGCCACGCGACCGATCTGAACCGGGCAAGAGAACAAGGCGAGGCTTTGCGCGTTCAGGCGCTCCTGTCCGCGGCTCGAGGCAAGACGGACCAGGCCCTGGACCTTTTCGGGCGGTCCGAGGCATTGCTGGAGCCGCTCGGAGACACATTTGAGATCGCGCTCGCGCGGCTGCAGCACGGCCGGGAACTCCTCGAAGTGAATCGGTCGGAGGAGGCCCGCCCCATGCTACAGACTGCGGCTCAGACATTTCGTCGGCTTGCCGTTGTAGCCGAGGCCGAGGAGGTGAACCGGCTGCTCTACCGGCTTGAGGTGCGCAGCGACCGCAATGCCGCTCTGTTTGAGGGACTGCTCAGCATCACCGCGCTCGGACTGGCGCCCGTGAAGCTCATTGAGCAGGCCCTCTCGATGCTCTGCGACAACCTCCGATTCGAGCAAGGCGCGGTGCTGGCTGGTGACCGCCCGGTCGCGCTCAGAGGCCAGCCGAACCTGGCGGAAATGCCCAAGCTTCGTTCGTCGCCGTCACAGACCGACCATGCCCTGCTCCTGCCAGTCAGGCAGGAGCAGAGACTTCTTGGGTGTGTCTGGCTCTGGCGAGCGCAGCCGGTACCGACCCGGGTCGTACCCGGGCTGTTCGAGCTGATCTCCCGCGCGCTTGCACCGTCACTCGCAAAGCTGGCCGAGCTCACAGCCATCCAAGCCGGCGCCCCGCAGATTCCCGGCCTGCGCTTTCGCGGCGTTATCGGCCGCAACCGCGACGTGCTGGACCTGCTTGCGCTCA
>CAZVCQ010000485.1:0-2636 GCA_964626085.1 uncultured bacterium | reverse complement strand
GATGGTGGCTCGGTCTGCACTGCGGGCGGGGTTCCGCTGCCGGACTCCGCCCGCGCGGCGTCAGTCGGACTGGGGCTCGTCGAGGCGCTGTTTGAGACGGAGAAGGAGATCGAAGGCTTGGAGCGGGGAGAGCTTCTCGACCTCCGCGTCCTTCAGTTCGGTCAGGACAGAGCCCTGTACTTCGTCATTTGGACTTTCCACTTGGGAATTCTCATGTGGCTTGTCGGCGGCGAGGGCAAGGTCGCTGTCCGGAGCGAGTTGGCCGAGTGAGAGCGCTTCACCTTTCTCGAAGTCGGCAAGGACCTGCTGCGCACGATTGATGACCGAAGACGGAAGACCGGCGAGCCGGGCGACTGCGATGCCATAACTCTTGTCGGCCGGGCCCGGCTTCAGCTTGCGCAGGAAGAGCACCTGGCCGCGCTGTTCCCTGACCGTGAAGCTGAAGTTGGCGCAGCGGGGCAGGAGCTGGGTGATGTCGGTTAGTTCGTGGTAATGGGTGGCGAAGAGAGTCTTAGGGCGCGGACTGGATAGTCCAGAATCCAGAGTGCAGAGTCCAGAATCCAGAGTTTTCGGAGGTGAAGAGGACGGGGCAGAATCCCGAGATTGCGTCAAAGTGGATGGCAAAGGGGAAAGTGGAAATGACGAATGACCGGACTTCGATATTTCCCCTTCTTCACTTTCCACTTTCCCGTGAAGGTACTCCACCGTTGCCCAGGCAATTGCGATGCCGTCGCTCGTCGCGGTGCCACGGCCGATTTCGTCGAGGATGACCAGGCTTCTTGTCGTCGCGTTGTTGAGGATGTTCGCGGTCTCGGTCATCTCGGCGAGGAAGGTCGAAACCCCGCGCGAGAGGTCGTCGGATGCACCGATACGCGTGAAGACCTTGTCAACGACCCCGATCCGCGCGCTCGCCGCGGGCACGAACGAGCCGACCTGGGCCATTACCGCAATCAGGGCCACCTGGCGTAGGTACGTTGATTTGCCGGCCATGTTTGGACCGGTCAAGATGATAATCTGGGGAAACTCCGAAGTGCGATCGCCGAACTCCGAACTTCCGACTTCGGCGTTTGGCGTTTGGCGCTCGTCGTTAGCCTTGAGGGCTGTATCGTTAGCGATGAATTGGTGCGCGAGCAGGCGTTCGACCACCGGATGGCGGCCGCCGGCGATTTCGAGCACGGTCGAGTCGTCGACAACGGGCCGCGTGTAGCCGGAGTCGCGGGCAACGCGGGCGAGGCTTGAGATGGCGTCGAGTTCGGCAAGCAGGCCTGAGAGCGCCAGCACGCGGCCGGTCTCGGCCGCGACCCGCTTGCGCAGGGCACCGAGCAGTTCGAGTTCGAGCTGCTTGATGCGGTCTTCGGCGTTGAGCACGCGGGCCTCGTGGTCTTTGAGTTCGGGTGTGATGAAGCGCTCGGCGTTGAGCACGGACTGCTTGCGCAGGTAGTTCTTCGGGACTTGACTAAGATAGGATTTGGTGACTTCGATGTAGTAGCCGTAGACCGAGTTGAAGCGGACGCGGAGGTTGGGGATGCCGGTGCGCTCGCGTTCGGTCTCCTGCAGGCGGGCGATGTAGCCTTTGGTGTCGGCGGCAAGCGACCGCACTTCGTCCAATTCGGCGTTGGCCCCGGGCCGAATCATGCCGCCTTCGGTCACTGCCAGCGGCGGGTCATCCACCAGTGTCTTCGCGATGTCGGCGGTCACGGCCGAGAAGTCGTCGATACCGTCGTGGACACGACTCAGCAGTAGCGATGAGCGATGAGTGATGAGTGATGAACGGCCGAGGACCTTCTTTATCTCAGGCGCAAGGTCGAGCCAGGTGCGGAGGGCGACCAGGTCGCGGGCGTTGGCCCGTTCGAGGGCGATGCGCGAGCTGATGCGTTCGAGGTCGCCGAGCTTGGCGAGCAGGGATTCGATCTCATCGAGCGGCGAGCCGGCGCGGGAGAGTTCTTCGACCGCGTCCTGCCTTGCCCGGATGGCTTCCACGTTGAGCAGGGGCGCGAGCACCCAGCGCCGGAGCAGCCGGGTCCCGGCCGGAGAATGGGTGCGGTCGAGCACCGAGAGGAGCGTACCTTCGGTGGTCGGGCGCTGGTCCTCAGAGCTGAGTCGCTCGACCAGTTCGAGGTTGCGACGCGAGATGCGGTCAATGAGCAGGAAGTCTCCGGACTGGTAGGGCGATATCTTCCGGATGTGGTTGAGCGCGGTCCGCTGCGTTTCTTCAAGGTAGTGGAGGATGGCGCCGGCCGCACAGATGCCTTCGGTCATCGTCCCGATGCCGAACCCGTCGAGGTTGGCGACGCCGAAGTGGGTAGAGAGTTTGTCGAAGGCGTAGTCCTGGGTGAAGTAGTAGTCATCAAGAAGAGTGAATTCAGAATGCAGAGTCCAGAGTCCAGAATCCAGAGTCTTCGGTGGAGAAGTGGACGGGGCAGAATTCCGAAGTCCCGAGCGAGGAGCCGATAGTCCAGAATCCGGAGGCTTCGGACATTCTGAATTCTGGCTTCTGGTTTCTGAATTCTGAATTGTCCGTTCCCAGGTCTGGGGTACTATAATCTCGGTCGGGTCGATCTTCTGTATCTCTTCGACTAGGGAGTCGGCCGGGACTTCGGCAACCGAGAACTCGCCGGTCGAGACGTCGGCGAACG
>CAZVCQ010000484.1:0-2651 GCA_964626085.1 uncultured bacterium | reverse complement strand
CGACCGGCGACGCCGTCGGCTGCGCCACCTACAAGGACTACGCGGACACGACGGTGAAGTCAATCGTCCGCTACGCCGGTACGTACAAAGTGGTCTTCTTCTCCTGCGCGTTCGAGGCGATCGACCACGCGGTCTCGCGCTACCTCCAGAAGTGGACCCTGATTAAGCGGATACTCACCTGGTTCGGCGAAGGCATCCCACCAGCTATTGCGCAGGAACTGACGCAGCCCGATGTCAGGCCCTACGCCCTGAAGGTCAGCCCGAATCCCTTCCGGCGTGAGGCCCTGGTCGAGTTCACCGCGCCGGTCTCAGGCAGAGTGGAACTCCGGACCTTCTCGACCGACGGACGCATGGTCGCGAGCGAAACCCAGACCGCCTTCATCGGCCAGCGCCTGAGCTTCAAGCTCGACGGCACCAAACTCGCGAACGGCACCTACCTCGTGCAGGTACGGACGCCGGTTGGCGTCTACGCCCAGAAGACTGCGGTCCTGAAGTAGCGGGAAACCGGCAGAAACACTCGGGGCGGCCTTACGGCCGCCCCGCTCTATCTGTCGTCTCAACGGCCCGTTCCGGCCGGCTACGTGCACGCTGCCCGGCCGGGACTGCGGCGGCGTTACCGGCTAGAGCTTCAGTACCTTGACCGAAACCGACGTGTCACCGGCCCTGCCGTTCACGACGTAGACGCCCGGTGCGGCTGAAGCCGGCAGAAACAACCGGTGAACTCCCGCCTCAAGCCTCCCCCGCGCCAGCACCGCGAGCCGCCGTCCGTCGGCCGCATACATCCGGATGTCTACATCCGCGGCCTGCGGGAGCACGAGTGATATCCGCCCGTCGGCCGCAAGCAGGGCGCCGCGCGGGCTCTGCGCCCGGGCCGGCCGCTCTTTAATCCCGACCGCGGTGTCGCAAATCGGGTGACAGCTCACCGTCTCCGGCACCAAGGGCAGCGTATCCCAGAAGACGTCGCACGCCTCGTCCTGCATCCGGCCGCCGTCGATTGGGAACGAATCCCGGATTGGGAGCTGCGAATCGGTGCATATCTCCCGGCTGCCGTTCTGGCTGAACGTGGCGAAGTGGAAGTCGTCGCCGCCCAGGAAAGAGAAGCTGCTCGTCCAGCCGGCGGCGGCATATCCACCGGAGGCTGTCTGTATCAGCGAGTAGGGCACGTCGGACGCCAGCCCCGGATAGTTCTGGCTCGGGTGAGAGTAGGCCCACTGGATACCGCCGGCCGGCGTGAGCTTGAGCAGCAGGAAGTTCGGGCTGGGCGTTCCCGGTCCTACGCTTCTTGTCAGTCCGCAGAGCGCGGAACCACCGTCAGTGGTCGCGACCAGCGAACGGTCATCCAGCAACTGCTCGTCCTGGACGCCCCAGCCGTAGGTGGCCTGCCATATCGGGACGCCGGATGCCGCGCACTGCAGCGCGAAGATGTCGGCCGTCACCCCGGGATTGGTGCCATAGCTCTTCGTCCAACCGGCGGCCATCACGTTCGTCTGCACGTCTTCCGTGACCGAGTACGCCTCATCGTCGGCCTCACCGCCCACATAGTTCATCCACTGCAAGTTGCCCAGCGGGTCGAGCTTCAGCACGTAGGCATCGAAGCTGCCCACGGCCAGGACCTCCGCCCGCCCGGCCACCGCCAACCCGCCGTCCCTTGTCTCGGCTATCGAGTAACCCTCTTCCGCGCCTAGGTGCGGGTTGCACCAGTAAACCCTGGTCCACTGGGGCAACCCAACCTGGCTCAGCTTCATCACCAGCAGGTTTGGGTACGGCGCCGGTCCGTACGTATAGGTGTAACCGGCCAATGCGTAGCCGCTGTCCTGAGTCTGGACGATGGAAAACGCCCGGTCATCGGCGTTGCCGCCCAGCGCCCACGCCCATTGCAGGTTGCCGGCGCTTCTCAGCTTGGCCACCAGCACATTGGGATTGGGAACACCCGGCCCGTAGCTTTGCGTCCAGCCGCAGATCGCGTAGCCGCCGTCGGCAGTCCGAACCATCGAGTTCGCCTCCTCGTCGTCCTCCCCGGCCGAGACGAGCGACCACAGCGGCACGCCCAGCGGGTCGGTCTTGACTACGAGGATGTTGGAAAATGCGGGCGCGTTGAACCCGTAGCTGCGGGTCCAGCCCGCGAGGCAATACCCCGAGTCCGAACTCTCGACCAGCGCGAGCGCTCGTTCGTCCAGCGTATCGCCGTATATCATCGCCGGCTGCTGCGCGAATACAGTAGCGGCGAATGCAAACAGTACTGCGGCGTAGACCGCCGCGTGCCTCAACTGCATACTAACCTCCCATTTGACTACCTACATCTTGCGCCGGAATCGGGCTTTGTCAACAGCCAATCCTGCGAGTGGGGGCATCAGCCGATTCCGGTCTCTTCCACCCTTGGCGGGGTTGTCAGCACTTTCTGGCCGGCCGCGGTTTTGCCTTTTGGGTTTTGCCTCCTGACCTTTGACTTGGCGAGCGCAGCTCGCCATGCCCGCCTGGCAGACTCGGTCAGTTGTCGGAAGAAGTCGCTCTTACGGTCGCCGCGCCAATCTGGCCGGCGGCCCGGAACTCAGTTCTGACCGGGCGCCCCGAGGGACTGTGGGGCTGTTGAGAAACCCCACTTATTACCCGGAGTACAAAATAGCTTGCATTACAGGGCGGCATAACGGACG
>CAZVCQ010000483.1:0-2652 GCA_964626085.1 uncultured bacterium | reverse complement strand
GTCGAAAGCTGTCGCCAAGGCCCCGACTCGAAACGCCTCTGCGGTGCCGGCAGCTATGGACCGTGGGCCTACGATGCACATTGCCATGAGTGCGCCAAGTACGAGGAACAAGAAGCAACTCGCCACCAAAAGCGACACTCTGGCAAGTCGCGTCTTGAGGAGGATGCCGGCGGCTTGGCGCACTGTCATCGAATTCGATCCCTCATCAGTTCTCAGTGCGCGGCCGACTCCCATGCCACGCGCATCAGATTGCCCGCGGCGCTCAAGTAGTAGTCATAGCCCGGCTCCACTTGCCACACGGGATCGAGCGCTACCAAGTAATACGTGTCAGGGTCGGTCGAGTCAGGGAATATCTCTTTGAATGGGTTCGGCTCATTCCTGTACCAGAACCTCGCCGCGTACCATCCATCGGGGTCGGGCAGACTACCCATGTCCAAACCCATGGCAGAGGCTGCCGAATCGTAGTCTCGCCTTCCCTCCACTCTGCACAGGGAATCACTCGATACCATGCGTTTGACAGCGTTGTTGTACCCCTTCGCGTAGGCTGCATTGTACACGTGAGTCTTGACTGCTATGTAGCCGGTGACCGCACAGCCGGCCCAGACCACAGCGAGGATGAGCCAACGCCCTAGGCCTGTCCATAGTACCCTCGCCGCTTCACGTGTCGATGACTCCGGGATGGAGTGGTCCGGAAGCATTGGAGATTGATTGCATGCCTCGGAATCCGCCGCGGCCGGGCGGGGTTTGGGGTCCACCATCAGGCGAATCTTAACCGGGTGGGTCGGGATGTCAAGGCGGCGGGGGGGAGAGCCTAGGGAGCTTCCAGGAACTCTCTGATGGCGGAGGCGGGGATGGTGTTGTGAAGATGGAGGAGTGAGGTCGGAGGAGCGAGGACAGGAGATAGGCGAAGATGGAGGGTGGGCTTAGGAGCGAGGACATGGGCGGCGAGGCTCGCGCTGAAGGGCGACGTCCCGGCGCCCGGGGTCATTTGGTGGACGGGGGCTTGTCGCGGGCGACGGGCGTCGGCTCGCGCTCAGGCAGACCGGCCAGCACTTCCTGAGCGTGCGCCGAGGCGCGACGCAGCCATTCCGTTCCGCTGATGCCGTCGCGCATTCGCTTCTCTTCTTCCCTGGCCCGCATGTTGTGCAACCAGTCCATCCACTCCTTGCCGTCAATCTTCATAGCGTACCACCTCCTCGGGTGTCTTGATCCTGACCTGCGGGTAGCCTTCGCGCGTGTTCACGGCATTCAACCTGCGCTCGGTCAGTTCGTTCGCCAGGTGCTTCAGGTTCAGTGTCACCAGTACTTCGGTTCCTGCTACAGCCGCGATGGCCGCGTGCCGGGCGTCCGCCGCTGCGACACGCGGGACGATGCTCTCGGCAATGTAGTGCTCCGCCAGGTTGTCGACCTCATCGGGATCGACGACCAGTCTCTCAAGCCGTTCCACCAGGCTGAGCAGACCAGTCCTGGCCGGCTCACGCGCGCCGGCGAGTTCCTCAACTGTCAGCAGGGAGACAGCCGCGTGAAGCACTCCGAGGTCGATCTGGTCGAATAGCGTTCGCACCGCCTCGCGGCGCAGGGCATTGCGCGGTTCCTCGTCGTAGTAGAAACCGAAGACCGAGGTCTCGATGTAGAGCAGGGGTCGGTGTCTCACGGTCAGAGGATACCATCGGCCCGACAGATGTCAATGTGGCGGCGGGGAAAGGAACGGGAAAGGACGGTTGCCAGTCAGGGCGGAAGACAATGGGAAAGACAAGTCGAGAGACACGGCGGAAGACATTGAGGAAGACAGTGAGCAAGACATCGAGAAAGGGGTCGAGCTAGACATTGGGCAAGACACTGAGCTAGACCCCGCGAGAGACTTCGAGCAAGACTCGTCGTAAGACCTCGCGTAAGACACCGCGAAAGACAATCCGAAAGACCTTGCGAAAGACATCGAGAGAGACACCGCGAGAGACAACTCGAAAGACTTCCAGAAAGGGCTGTCGATAGGGTCCCCCTTACCGGGGAGTAGACGTGGGGAGTAGGCGCTTTCTGAAGGAAATCGCGTCCGGAGATGCCGCGAACGGGAATTCATATGGTGAGAGATGACATATCCAGGGCAATGACAAGCCCTGATAGGAGTCGGTATGAAGTCGGAGAAGAAGTCAGAAAAGACGCTAAGTCACAGAAGACAAGGACTTAGCAAGGCGGCCCGGGATTTGTTGTCCCGGGTGCGGGCGAGCCCGAGCCCGGAAGCGGTGTACGGGCTGGAGCTGGATGCAGACGCGGTTTGGCCCAAACCCCAGACGATCTCTTTGTCCCCGCCCTAAGTTGGGGAGTAGTCTCCGGGGTAGTCCGGGGCATAATCCCGGTCCTAGTCTCAGCCCCAACCTCGGCCTCAACCTCCAGCCCAAGCTGCTCCTCAAGCCCGGCCTCAACCCCGGACCGAACCGGGGGCCCAAGCGGACCTCCAACCTCGACCGGAACCCGCGACCCAAGCGGGTGAGGAATCCGGGCAACTAGCAGGGGCTGACCCCCCGGCTCTAGCCGGTGCGAAACCGGTGCCCTAATCTCCCGCGGAACCGGTGGGAGATACCCCCCCCACGACCCCTGGGCGGGAAATCCACGATTACGCAAGGTTCTTTTGACCAGAATGACCAGAAGTACGGT
>CAZVCQ010000482.1:0-2656 GCA_964626085.1 uncultured bacterium | reverse complement strand
TCTCAAGCCACTGAGGGTATGCGGCTGTCACAAGGCAGCCGACGGCAAGCAGCACGAAAGCACACTTCATGGCACCTCCCTACCTCGAAACGACGACTTTGGTGACGCTGGACGCACCACGCATCACGCTCGACGCCTGACGCACGAAGTAGACTCCGGGTGCCAGTCGGCCCACGTCGTTCGCACCCGCATGAAGGTCCATCACCTTCCGCCCGCTGATGTCGAGCAGGCTTGCGCTTGAGCTTGTGCCCGCGCGCTCCGGCAGGAACAGGACGCCGCGGACCAGCGTTGATGCCGGCCTTTCACCAGCCTGCCGTAACACGTGCGGTTCGGCGACCGCGCCGGCCTCGGCACGGATGACGTAGATGCTTGCACCGTCGAAGGAGGTGACGTAGACCGTGGAGTCAACCGGGCTTGCGAGAATGCACTGGGGGGTGCCCAGCATCTGGACGCTGCCCACGGTGTTGTATGTACTTGCGTCTATCATCACTACCGTCGAGTAAGGCCGGCCGAAGTAGCCCGTGTAGACCCGGTCGTAGACCGGTTCATAGGCAAGATCGTTGGGGTAGCCCGGGAAGGTCCTGCTCGCGACAATGGAATCGCGAGTCCCGTCAACGACGCGGATCGAACTGTACGAGCGGGCATCGACGAAGACGTTGCCGTCAAGCAGGCTGTAGCACATTCGTTCGGAGCCGTTCCCCGTCTGCACCGTGGCCGTGACGCTGTTTGTCGCCGGGTCGATGATGTCCACCTGGCCTGAGACGTATTCGCTGGCATACACTTTGTCCGAAACCGAGTTGTACAGCAGACCATGGACATTGTCCCTGACCGGGATGTCGGCTACCACCGAGTCCGAGGCGCAGTCGACTACCGTGACATAAGCAGGCTCGCCGGCCACGTACAGCCTGGTTCCGGCGACATTCGTGCAGAGCGCGTACCCGCCGGCCAGGGTGACGAACCGGGCGACGACCGTGTCGCCGGCGCCGTCAATCGCGGTCACGGCCCCCGCGTAGTACCCGCCGGCGGCGTAGACCCGGTTCACGGCCGGCGCGTAGATGACAGTCTCGGCCCCGTCGACCGGCACGGTGGCGACGACGGTGTCGGCGACGGCATCGACAATCGTCACGGTCTCGTCTCCCTCGTTCACGCAGTAGACCTTGTGGTTCTGGGTGTTGTAGCAGAGCGCCCGCGGGTAACGGCCGACCGGCAGGTTGGCAACGACCTTGCGTGCCGGGACGTCGACAACCGAGAGGATGCCGATGCGGGCGTACTCGGCTGAGCTTGCGGTATAGAGCTTGCTTCCGTCCGGGGAAAGGACTAGAGCATATGGGTATGCTCCCGTGGGTCGGCTGGCCACGACCGAACTCGAACCGCAGTCAACGACGGAGAGCCAGGCGTAGTCATCACCGATGGCCGCCAGGCGATTCTCCGGCGCGGCGTAGCAGATACCGTCCTGCCGAGCTTCGAGCCGGATGTGCCCGAGGACGCTATTGTTCAGCCCGTCCAGCACGGTCAGCGTGTCGGTGTCCAGGCTGGTGCAGAGGACCCGGCAATCGGTGGAATCAAAGACCAGCGCGCCCGGCTTGCGAGGCACCACCATCATAGCGATCACCCGTTCCCCTTCGCCGTTAATCACCGCGACATTGTCGCTGTAGGAGTTGGCGCAGAAGACCGTATTCGTGGTCCCGTTGTAGCAGAGAGCACGCGGCTGATTACCGGTCGGGACTGTGTTTGTCACCCAGTTATGCTCGCCGCTGATCACCGATACGGTCACGTCGCCGCTGTTGGCGCAGAAGACCAGGTTGTTGACCGGGTTGCAGGCAAGAGCAGTCGGGAAGCTGCCGACGGCGATGGTGAACGTATGGTAGGGTTGTGCGCCTTCCATGAAAGTGACGGTGTTCGATTCCTCATTGGCGCAATAGACCCGCTGGTTCACGGGATTGTAGCAAAGGGCGACCGGGTTCGAGCCCACCGCGGCAGTGGCCACCGCGGTATCGCCCGCGCAGTCGATGACGGTCACGGTAGAATCATCACCGTTCGCGCAGAACACCCAGTTCTGAACCGGGTGGTAGAGAAGCGCACGCGGCCGGATGCCGATCGGCACCTCGGCCAGCGTCGCGTTGGTCGCGCAGTCGACGATGACGACCGTGCCACCTTGGGCAAGGTAGAGCTTGTCGGCGGCCGGACTGACGCACAGGGCCAGGACGTCACCGTATCCCGCGCGGAAGTGAGTGACCCCGTCCCCGCTCGCAGCCTCGTACACAGACACCCCCCCGTACTTGCCGCCGACATAGAAACGGTGGTTGTTGGGATTGTAGGCGACTGCCTTCGGTTGGACGACCCCACCTGCCGAATCAGGTAGATATATGGTCGTGTCCAACGACTGGGCTGAGACGGCCGACAACAGACAGCCTGCGGCTAGCAGCATGGACGCGTACTTCATGACTCCTCCTCTTTTCCTGTCACCTCGACCGAAGTGGCGAGGTCTTCCCTCCGATACTCCTCGGTTCGTCACCAGGAGTGTAGCTAGACGTTTCATGGCAAACCCGAGACGTATGATTATCGGCTGCCGGGCTCTCTTGTCAATGGGCCGAAGAAGGAGCGGGCGGGGTATGGCAGCAACACCCCGCCCGCTTCGCAGACCGAGCCATCGTCA
>CAZVCQ010000481.1:0-2665 GCA_964626085.1 uncultured bacterium | reverse complement strand
CAGTCCTCTCTCCTCTTCTCACCTCCGTCGCCCTCGCCTCCGCCGCGCCAGGCATCTGACTTCGACCGCTGCGGGTCCGCCGACCGCGCCCGCTTGCTTGGGCTGGCTTGACCGTGGCGGGCGAGATGGTAGAATCGTGTGAGGATAGTGATGCCCCGACGCAAAACTGACGGTCAGCAGGAGCCGGCCCCGGTGGCGGACTATTCCGCCCTGGTGTGCCAAGTGCTCAAGACGTGCTTGGACAATCGCCTCTCGAAACTGCCGTCGATTCCTCTAGTCAAACTCCTCTACCTGTCGGAGTGCGAGTACTACCGGCAGTATCGTCGCCGACTATCGAAGTTAGGGTGGTTCTTCTACAAGTACGGACCTTGGGCAGCGGAATTCAAGGAAAACCCCGACTTAGTCGAATCTGAGACCAGGGTCGTCACAGCCAATCGGTGCATCAAATACCACAAGCTCGATTGGTTAGAGGCGAAGCTGCACGGCCACTATGTGGAGGACTTGGACGCGCGCAGCGTGGCAAACCGCGTTGTCACTCCATGGGCGCTACGCTACACCGAGGACGAGGCGCGATGGGAACTCATTACACGAGAGTTGCTGAACGAGGTCTACTTCCACACGGCACCGATGCGGCATGCCCGGTTCAAGGAGACCTTGGACTTCACGCTGATTCCGCCGGCTTCGCCCACCGTCGAACTCAAGATTGACCTCAAGTGGGTTGCTGAAGTCAAACGCAAGTTCCGGCAGGTCCACAAGAAGGCAGAGCCGGGCCGGAGCTTGTACCCGTTGCCGGAACTCGCGCCCGCCGTAAGGGAGAACGTAGCCGCAGCCTTCGAGCGACTCGACGAAGAGGAAGGCCGCTGGCAGACCGGCGACTTTCGGGTCGAAGTCGAGGGCACGAACGGAACGCTCGGCGTAGAGTGATTCGGCAGTTCTTCGAGAAAGGGTTCTACAAGCTCACCCCGCAAGTCCGATGTGACGGTCGCTTGGCCTGGGCACCGATTCTGTTCTTGCCGACTCGGGACGACACCTGCATTCTCCGTCAAGCTACCGGTGGGCAGTTTACTCCCGGGCAAATGGACAAGAACAGCTTCACGCCGCTGTCTCATCCTCCACTCATGACTCCCTTTCGACTCGACGTCAACACTGAGGCTATGGCGGTCCGGGCCAAGAAGCGGCCGGTCGTGCTGCTGGCCGCAGAACGTTTCCCGGAACTGTGGCGATTGAAGAGCGGCACGTCACACACGCGATTGCGGCTGCAGCCGCACGCCGGCTGGCTCGTCATCCCTGTCTATGACTACGACGCTGACGCTGACCTCCAGCAGCTTGTTGAGGCCCTGTACTTCCCACAGTTCTTTCCATTGCTCGGCAACAACGCCTGCCCACAATATGACAGCTTCGCCAGACTGGACCGGCTACAGACGGTACATGAAAGCCTGATAGAGCTTACCGATTACTGCATGGGCGACGACATCATGGCGATGCTGCGTGAGGCCGTCGTGTCTTACGCCACTGGCACAGAGCAGGGAGAATCGTATGCGACTCTTCGAGGCATGTTCGTAGAAGAGTTGCGCCGGCAGAACGTCGTCTTCTAGACCCGCGTCGCTGACGCTACTATGTCTGCCGTGGAGTCCGGACTCCGTCGTCCAGAAGGCGATGCAGGAGCGAAACAAGAGTCAGACAATCCAACGCCTCCTGCTCTTTCATCTCCCACAGTATCTTGGGGCTATGCGCCGTGGGGTTTCGGAATGCTCCGAACGCACCCACGAATAGGTTCATGAACCCGCTTTGCTCGCTTCGCTCGGACTCCGTCCCAAGGCTGTTGAACGCTAGGAAAGGCATGCCAGTCTGACCGCAAGAGAACGCCTTCTGTGCAAGTTCTCCGGCGTCACATGTCAGCCCGGTCTTCTCGCGTATCTTGTCGGACAGGCTCTTGGTCGCCTCCAAGACGGCGTGGAAGTAATTCTCTTGCAGGAGCTCCGCCCGACAGAATCTGAGTACGCCGGGGTGCACGTTTCGGCGTCGCAACTCGGCTCGCAGGTTGCTGGCTCGCGACTCCGCTTCAGCCAGTGTCCCGGCCTTGGGCACTGGGACAACCTCACCTTGTTCGTTCACCTGATAGCCTGCAAAGGCCAGGGTCACATTGACCCGGTTGCGGAATCCGTCGTGGTACTCGGGGTTACGATGATACCGCGCCGGGTTCATTACCCGCGTCACGAAGGCGAGGACGTTGTTCGCACAGCCGTCCTGCCGCTGGCGCGCCTGCAGCGCTATGCATAGCCTGTGTCGCTTGGTCATGCTAGGCTCCGGATCAGCAATCCCGCAATCCTGCAAGAAGCGGCCGATCTCAGAACCGGAGAGGCCGGAACCCGTGTCGCCCAGCACGTCGCACAGGGCCTCTAGGTGTGCCTCGTCCAGCGCGGGTATAGCCGCCACGTTACAGCTCGCCCTTGAACGCGCGGTCGAGGATGGAAGGCATCAGGGCGTCGAGTTCGGCCTGCGTCTCAGCCTGCAGCCGCTTCCGATCGTCCACCATGGACAGCGGGTGCACGTTCCTGTTACCGCAAGTCAATCTTCAATTCGGGCTTCGGTTTCTCTGGGTCCTGTTCCCACATACTAATCAGAGCAATAAATAGCTTGCATTCCTGCAAGGGTTGTGTATAGT
>CAZVCQ010000480.1:0-2668 GCA_964626085.1 uncultured bacterium | reverse complement strand
AGAGTGGCCTCTTCTTTCCACCGTAAATCAAGTCCCAATGTCGGGACTAGGGGGGGAAGGGGCATTCCAGTGGTCGAGTCGTCTGGTGTCCCAGTGTGCAGGCAACCGACAATCGGAAGTCGCCAATCGGCAATTGCGCGGGGGTTGCGAACGCGGGCCGCGTCCGGTAGTATTTCTTCGCGTGTACACCCCGCACAACCAGAACGGCGGCTTCGAGTTTCGCGCGGACGTGAAGCGGATCTGGGACGAATTCCAGCGCATCGAGAAGTCGCGCGACTTCGGCAACCTCGAAGGCGGAAGCGTGGAGCAACATAGCGACCGGCGCTTGCAGCTTCACCATTGCGCGAACTACGCGGCGGTCCTGAACGTGCCCAAGGGTTTGGGACACGATCCGAAATCCTCGGCGGATTTCGGTCATGTCCCACCGTTGCGGCTCCTGGAGTTCGGCTGCGGCAGCGGCGTGCTGAGCAGCGCCCTGGCCCACGTGATGCCGGACGGTTGGACAATCGAGGCGACCGACTACTCGGAGTCGCTGCTGGCCCGGGCCCGGCAACGGTTCGGGTGCGCGAACCTGTGTTTCCGCTTCCTGGACGTCCGGTCAATCGGGCCGGAACGGCTGGCCGGGATAGACGCGGTGCTGCTACTCGAGGTGATTGAACACTTGCCGCAGGACGAGGCGGCGGGCCTGCTGCACCGGGTGTACGACGCGCTACCGGCGGGCGGGATGGTGGTTATGACCACGCTCGACCGGGCCGCGTTCCCTCGCGCCTTTTCCGGCTACGCGCCGCACTTCCACGAGTATACCTACCGGTCTCTCTCGCGGTTCCTTCAGGACCGGCGGCGCAGCCCGTTCGAGACGCCCGAAGTATTCCGACTTGTGTCGGAGCGCATCGTTTCGGACGCGGTCAGAGCCGAAGAGCGCGGCGGCTACCTGTGGAACCGCGTGCAGCGGTTAATTCTGAGTCTTGGCCGCCACCATGCCGAACTCGGCGCCTTTCGGGGCTGGCTGGAATCCCGGCTGTTCCGCCTATACTCGTTCCTGCCCGACCGTGACCGGTTCGATTTCGAGGGATACCTGAGCACGCTCGACTTCGTCCGGTCCGAGCCCGAACTGCACGACCGGGAGTCGTTCGGGCTGGTCGCGGTACTGAGAAAGACCGGCGAGAACAGTCCGCGATAGGAGAACAATGGCAGTGCCGCTACCGGGCTTCCTGTTGCGGGCAGTTTCGTTCAGCGGCGCAAGACTGCGCGTACTGGACCAGACAGCATTACCTCATCAGCTCAGATACCTTCATCCCAAGAGCGCGGCCGAGGTCGCCGGCATCATCAAGCGGCTGGCAGTGCGCGGAGCACCGGCCATCGGCGTTGCCGCTGCCTACGGGCTTGCGGTTGAGGCGCGTCGGCTCCCTGACGGCAGGCTTGTTCAGGGGCTTCGGGCGGCGGCACGTGCGCTGATTGCCGCTCGGCCGACTGCCGTCAATCTGAAGTGGGCCGTTGTCCGTGTGATGCAGTCCGTGTCCGACCCGGTGCACGACTGCGAAAACGGGGACTGTACCGGATTGAGGCCGCGTCCTCGCGGCCGGGGACTGTCCCCGCTTTCGCCCGCCAGTCTGCGTCAGGCCGTGCAGGACGAAGCGCGGCAGATTGAGGTTGAGGAGATTCAGCGGTCACTGGCCATGGCGCGGCACGGCGCCAAAATGGTTCGGAAGAACTTCAACATCCTCACCATCTGCAATACCGGGGCCCTGGCAGCGCCCGGAATGGGAACCGCCCTCGGCGTCGTGTTCCAGGCACACCTCGGTGGCAAGAGGCCGCACGTCTATGCCTGCGAGACGAGGCCGCTGCTGCAAGGCAGTCGGCTGACCACTCTGGAACTCATAAGAGCGAAGATACCCGTCACCCTGATTGCCGACAGCGCTGCGGCCAGCGTGATAGACCGGTGCGACCTTGTGCTCGTCGGCGCGGACCGAATCGCGGCGAATGGCGATACGGCCAACAAGGTCGGGACGAAGATGCTCGCGACTCTGGCGCGGGCCGCGCGCAAGCCATTCTACGTTGTTGCGCCGTCCTCGACCTTTGATGCCGCGACGCCGAACGGCGGCAGGATTGTCGTGGAGGAAAGGGATGGGGAAGAGGTGCGGGCGTTTGCCGGGTGCCGTGCTGCGCCCAAGGGTGTGCCGGTCTTCAACCCAGCCTTCGACGTCACTCCAGCCCGCCTCATCACCGGTTTCATCACCGACCGCGGCATTATTCGCCCGCCTTTCCGAAAGACAATCCGCCGACTCTTGGCCCGCTAGCCGCGAGCTTCGGTTCCTCGCTTCCGCCACCTGACCGACATAGCCGGTCCGGTTCCGGCCCAACGTGAGCCTCGGCCTGAGTCCGCTACTCGCCCGCCGACTCCAGTCATAGCCCTTCCCTACTACTGCACAACGCAAGCCCAGCTTCCTTCCGGCGTCAACGCGCCGCGCACAAGCGCTGAGACCGGCGCAGAGGATGGCATTCCACGATTCAACTACCGGTTCAATCTGCAGCTCATATGTCGGTTCAACTCAGAGCTGAGCCGGCGACTCGGCCAGCGGGTCACCCGACTAATCGGTTCCCGGCTCAACGGTAGGTTTGCTCGTCGATTCAACCTGCGGCTGAACCTTCGGCTGAACTGGCTATTGAA
>CAZVCQ010000479.1:0-2673 GCA_964626085.1 uncultured bacterium | reverse complement strand
GCCTGCCACAACGTGCTCAAGCGGGTGCAGAACCGGCTGGACCAGCCGGGCAACGAGGTCGAAAGCGAGCGTCTGAAGACATTCGTTGACGAGAAATTCGAGCAGCCGGTCAAGGTGCTGCACTACCTAGAAGTCCTGAAGAACGACATTGGCTGGGACAAGGTCAAAGAGAAGGTCTCGAAACCGCTGGCCAAACTCAAGGTCGCGTCCTACTACGGGTGCCTGATGGTCAGGCCCAGCGAAGTGCTGGAATTCGACGACCCGGAGAATCCTCAGGTGATGGATGACCTGATGCGCATTCTCGGGGCGGAGCCTACCAAGTTCGACTTCAAGGCTGAGTGCTGCGGCGGGTATCTGGTCGTGAGCCGTCGTGATGTCGCCAAGTCAGCGTCGCAGAGGATCTTGGACAATGCTAGGGCCTGGGGCGCGGAGGCGATCGTCACGACCTGCCCGCTGTGCCAGTACAACCTGGACAAGTTGCGGGTGATGACCGACGGCTCTCTCCCAGTATTCTATTTCACGCAGTTGCTCGGCATCGCGGTCGGGTTGAGACAGGATGAACTCGGGCTGGAGCACAATGCCGGCGACCCGGTCGGATTCCTGAAAGCGAAAGGCCTGCTCTAGAGGAAAATGACGAATGCCGAATGACGAGAGCCGATTGACCGGAACCCAGCCGCCGACCGGGGCCCAATCGGCAATCGGCAATCGGCAATCGAAAGTCCCCCGCGTCGGGGTGTTCGTCTGTCACTGTGGCATCAACATTGCCGGAACGGTGAAGATCCCCGAGGTGCTGGAGAGGGTCGGGGCGATGCAGGGTGTGGCTGTGACCAAGGACTACAAGTACTGCTGTTCGGACCCGGGCCAGCAGATGATTCGTGATTCCATCAAGGCCGACAAACTGGACCGGGTCATCGTGGCCTGTTGCTCGCCGACCCTGCACGAAACGACGTTCCGGAATGCCTGCGGCGAGGCGGGGCTCAACCCCTACCTGTGCGAGATCGCCAATATCCGCGAGCAGTGCGCGTGGGTGACCGAAGACAAGGACAAGGCGACCGACAAGGCGACCGAGATAATCCGAACGACCAAAGCCAAAGTGGAGAATGACCTTCCACTCGAGGCGATTACGGTGCCGATCAACAAGCGCGCGCTGGTAGTCGGAGCCGGGATTGCCGGCATCCAGGCCGCGCTCGACATCGCCAATGCCGGGTATGAGGTCGTGCTTGTGGAGAAAGAGCCCTCCATTGGCGGCCACATGGCCCAGCTTTCCGAGACTTTCCCGACGCTCGACTGCTCGCAGTGCATCCTTACCCCGCGCACGGTGGAGACCGGCCGGCACCCGAAGATCAAGCTGATGACCTACTCCGAAATCGACAGCGTCTCCGGCTATGTCGGCAACTTCAAGGTGAAGGTCCGGCAGAAGGCGCGCTACGTTGATTTCAAGACCTGCACCGGCTGTGGCCTGTGTCTGGAGAAGTGCCCGGGGCGGACCGAATCATGGTTCGAGCGTGGGCTGACCAAGGGCAAGGCAATCTACCGGCTTCTGCCGCAGGCGGTGCCGAACAAGCCGGTGATTGACGCCAAGGCCTGTATCTACCTGACCAAAGGCAAGTGCGGCGTGTGCGCCAAGGTCTGCCCGACCGGCGCCATCCGCTATGACGACACCGATACTTTCGTCGAGGAAGAAGTCGGCGCGATTGTGCTCGCGACCGGCTACGAGCTGTTCGACGCGACGAAGCTCGGGTCTTACGGCGCCGGGATGGTGCCGGACGTGATTGACGGGCTGGCGTTCGAGCGGCTGCTTTCGGCCTCGGGGCCCACTTCGGGCGAGGTGAAGCGACCGTCGGACGGGAAGGTCCCGAAGAAGATTGTGTTCGTCCAGTGCGCCGGGTCGCGCGACTCGACCGCGGGGATGCCATACTGCTCAAAGATCTGTTGCATGTACACGGCCAAGCAGGCGATACTCTACCGGCACCGGGTCCACGATGGGCAGGCCACCATCTGCTACATCGATGTGCGGACCCCGGGCAAGGGATTCGAGGAATTCTACAAGCGCGCGACCGACGACGGCATCCAGTACCTGCGCGGCAAGGTCTCCAAGATATTCAGGCAGGGCGACAAGGTGATGGTCTGGACCTCGGATACGCTGGCGGGCCGCAAGGTCGAACTCGAGGCGGATATGGTCGTGCTCGCCACCGCGGTCGTCGCCAACCCTGACGGCGTGGCCCTGGCGCGCAAACTGAAGACCCAGATTGACACCCATGGCTTCATGACCGAGGCGCATCCGAAGTTGCGGCCGGTCGAGACCCTGACCGCCGGTTTCTTCCTGGCCGGCTGTGGGCAAGGGCCGAAGGACATCCCGGAAACCGTAGCTCAGGCGTCGGCCGCGGCTGCCAAGGTACTCGCAATGTTCGGGAATACGCGCCTGACCCACTCACCGACGACGGCCGAGGTCGACGAGGAGATCTGCGTGGGCTGCGGATACTGCGAGCGGACGTGCGCTTACGAAGCGGTGAAGGTTGATCCCGCGAAGAAGAAGGCAGTCGTGAACGCGGCTCTCTGCGAAGGTTGCGGGGCGTGCGCGGTCGCCTGTCCTTCAGGCGCGATGACACACAAGAATGCTACCAAGAAGGCCATCTTCGAGATGGCGGATTCGTTCTAGGGCACAATGACCAG
>CAZVCQ010000478.1:0-2682 GCA_964626085.1 uncultured bacterium | reverse complement strand
CCAGACCCGCACCGGCTGCCCATAGTGCTCGGCCGGCGCATATGAGCCGCGCAGCGCGGTAGCGCACGCCGACGAATCGGCAGCCGCATAGCCGGAAGAACGCACGATCCGGGCGGCCAACACGGCGCCATCGAAGTCCACCAGTGCCTCCACATCGGCCGTGCCGCTGAAATCGTACACCTTCAATGCCTCCGGGTAGCCGGCCGGCTCCAACGCGATTGGCTGAGGCGGCTTCTGCACTTTGTAGAAGCTGACGGTGTTCTCGAAGTCGCCCAACAACGAAATCACCGACGGATTCCAGTAGCGCAGCATACCCGGGAGGTTGAACCTGAGCACAACCGTGTCGCCCGTCTCGACTCCGGCGCCCGAATCCGGCGCCTGCGCCGCCACGAAGAAGAGCGGCACGATTGCGGTATCGACTTCGACCTGCTCGAACCGTGAAGCCAGCCCGAGCTTCCTGAGCGCCCGGTGGGCGTGGTAGATATCCTGGCCGACCAACCTCGGCACCAACAGCGAATCAGCGGCTGCGCAAACGGAAACCAGCAAAGCCGTAAGAACCAGAATTCTCCTGCCTCGCGGGTTCATGATTCAGCTTATTCGGCCTGCAGCCTCCTGTCAAACCCGATAGAACCAGAGCGCCCGCGAACGCGGGCGCTCTGCGCGGGACATGACCGAAATCCTCCTAGGAATTCGGATCGTGTCCCAAGCTTGCCGCTACCGGGTCAGCGTCAGCTTGCCGGTCATACGCTTGCCGTCGAGTCCGTACCGGTACAGGTAGACGCCTTCGGGGACAAGCGCGCCGGATTGGGACCGGCCATCCCAGGTCGTGCTGAACTGCCCAGCCTCGCTCCGGCCACGGACCAGTGTCCGGACGTTTCTGCCAACCGCGTCAAAGATGGCCAGTGACACGTTGCCGCGATGCGGCACCGCGTAGGACAGCCGCGTGCTGCGGCCGAACGGGTTAGGCTTCGCGGCCGCATCCAGTCTCACCGTTGTGACAGCCGGCTGCTCGGCCACTCCTGTCGGGAAATCGCTTGCCGGTATCCTCTGGACCACGACGGGGTTGCGCGTCGCCGGACCTTCGGGCGAGCTAGGGGGCGGCGCCACATAGAAGCCCGCGATGGAGTCGATCTCGTATATGACAAACACGGTGTCAGGGTCACCTTCGACAGCGAGGTCGACTATCGACGGGAATCGCATCGAATAGGAACCGGCATCGGTCAGCTTGAGCGCCGGCCCCCAATTGAGGCCACCGTCGGTCGATTTCGACCCGAAGATGTCGGCTCGAAAACGACTGGTGCTTGGTTCGAAGTTCAGCGAGTCAAACTGCTCCCAGGTGACGAACAGGTTGCCATCGTCGTCCTGGCCGATGCTCGGACGACAGGCGAATGTCGCGTTGGAGCCGAGGCCAACGTTGGGGCCGGCGAGCGTCTCGGCGGTCATGATGTGAATTAGGCTCCACTGCGGGTCATTGTCCGGGCAGTAGTGATAGACATGCGAAGGAATCGCCCAGATGTGGCCGTTGACGTACGGCGCGAGATTGGCCACGACATGGAACTTGTCCTGCCGGTCATACCAAGGGAACACCGAGTTGAGGTAGTAGCTCGTCAACGTGTCCCCGCCGTAGACAGCCGGTGGCTCGAGTTCCGTCGGAAAAGGATCCCAATTCGCACCGCCATCAGTGCTGAAGTCAACGAAGCCAGTCCAAACGCCTTCCCAAGAGTCCCTAGTCACGACCCAAGTCAATGCGACTTTGCTCGAAACCTTCGAAGCGACGATACTGTGGGTCGGGAAGTTCGGGCTCGGGACAAATCCCGTGACCGGAGTTGAGAATGTGGGCCAGCTATCAGCCGCGATGTGGCTGTAGCTCAACTCGTACGCAGCGGTGATCGGAAAGATGTTGATCTGGCCGTCTTGTCCCACCGAAACCGGCGGCCACTGGGTAACGCCGAGGCCCATCGAGTCGGCAAAGCCGAAAATGCCGGCACCCGGGAATTCGTCCCTGGCAAGCCAGGGCCTGATGTCGGCGCCGACCAAGACGTGGCCGCCAACAACCGCGTTTCCGGTAACTGGGTCGGCGTCAACGTTGCCATAGCCTGCCTTCTTGGGGAACACATTCACGCCGGACACCATGTAGTCCGGATCGATCCAGTTCCAGGCGCGCGCCGAGAAGTCGTAGAAGTTGTAGTACATCCTCCGGCTCAGGAACTCCTGGCCCGTGACGTCGGTGCAGTACATCCACACTGCGTGCACTCCGTTGCCCGGCCCCGCGTTCGCGATCATTCTGTATATCGGGCCGTTGCTCCACCAGTCGTAGGTCGTGCCCCCGATCGTATCGAGGGTGCCGACCAAGGCTTTCGGCGGGATATTCGGTCCCTGGTTTGCCGGCGCCGGCGCTGGCGCCGGAGCCACGTTCGTTGTGCCGTTCTCCGGCGGGAGCGCCGTGAGCGGCTGGGTCGTGCCTGCCGCCAGCGCCAGAATCGGCACGAGCAATGCAAGACATAGAACGCTACGCATTCAGTTCCTCCTTATTTGGGTATCGGACACTACTACTCTCGAACGAACAGATGCAGCTCACTTCAGCTTACTCTTGATTCTAATGGCCAGTCTGCGCCAGTCAAGCAACAAACCCTAAACCCGACATTGAGTCACAGGATCGACTGGATTTCGCGCCCGACGGCC
>CAZVCQ010000477.1:0-2700 GCA_964626085.1 uncultured bacterium | reverse complement strand
AAGTGCGAAGAACTTCCAGCGGCCGGTGTAGTGGTCGAGATACCGCACCGAGAACAGCAGCGCCGCACACCCGACGACGTTGACCGCCAGGGCCACGAGCGCGGTCAGATGGTCGAATACCAGCGTGATGCCCAGGTTCGGAGCCCAGCCGCCCATCCGGTAGACAATGGTGTGCGAATCGGTGAAGAGGCAGACCGCGCCGTAGGCCGAAAGGCCGAGCAGGGCCGCCCCGACCGCATTCGCAATCAGGTCGGCGGACCGCTGCCAGAGTTTCGCAAACAGCGGAATCAGGAAGGCCGCGAGCATCGGCAGGACTACCAGGAGCGGCAGGAATGTCGTTTCCATGGATTACCCTCTCAGCCTTCTAATCTCGGTGATGTCGAACGTCCGGTACTTCTCGTATATCCGCATTGCCAGGGCGAGCATGAGCGAGGTAGTGGCCAGGCCGATGACGATCGCCGTCAGCACCAGCGCTTGCGGCAGCGGGTCAACGAAGTTGCGCGTCTGGGCGACGTCGGTGATTATCGGCGGCAAGGCGTCGCGCTTGAATCCAACCAGCGCGAAGAACAGATTGACCGCGTATTCGACGAGGCTGAACCCGATGATAATCCGGATGATGTTCCGCTTGGTCACGACCGCATAGAGGCCGATGAGCAGCAGGAACAGGCAGGCAAAGAGCGCTACCATGGCTAGTCCTTCATCACGAATCGCGAAGCCCCGAGCGCCAGGAAGATGGCAAACAGGCCGGCTCCGACCTTGATCCCGATTGCGATGTTTGCCGGCAGGATTATCCCGCCGCTGAGGAGATGCAGCGGACTACCGACGCCGTAGATGGACGCATTCTGGAAGAAGAACGTCCCGGCGACATAAGCGGCCAGCGCCAGGCTCACGAACAGCACTCCACCCAGGCTCTCGACGACGGACGAAAGGGTGTACGAATTGCGCTCAGTCTGCTCGACCGACCCGAAAGCCAACGACACGAGAATGAACGACGCGGCAATCAGCACGCCGCCCGCAAACCCGCCGCCCGGAGTCAAGTGGCCGTGCAGCACGATGTAGGTCCCGAAAAGGAAAAGCACACCGGCCAGCAACCGCGCAATCACCTGGACAATCGGAGACATGCCGCGTTGGGAGGAAGAAGAAAGTGGAAATGACGAATGACCGGACCCCGCCTTTGCCATGTTATCCTTTCCCTGTCCCCGGTTTTTTCCGGCCGGACCGGCGCATGATGGTCAGCACACCCACGACGGCGGTGAACAGCACAGTCACCTCACCCAGCGTGTCGTAGCCCCGGAAATCCAGGATGATTGCGGCTACGACGTTGGCAGCACCGGTCTTTTCCAGCCCGAGCGCAATATACTCCCTGGCCACGAGCATTGTTGGGTTGCCGAAACTAGGTAACTCGGCCAAAGCCCGGCCCACGACCGCCAGGAAAACGACGCAGAAGATGCCGTAGACCACAGCGGGAAATACCAGTTCGCGTTTGAGTCCGCCCGCGATGGTCGTGTCGTTGTTTGTCGTGCGCAGTATCACCGCGGCAAAGAAGACTACCGTCAGGGTCTCGACGACAATCTGGACAATGGCTAGGTCCGGTGCCTGCAGCAGGATGAACATGATTGCAACCGAGAAACCGACGATGCCCAGCCCGACCGCGGCGGCCAGCAGGTCCTTGATCTGGATTGCCACCAGTGCCGCCACCAGCATCGCCGCGAGTAGTACGTAGAGTTCAATCATCGACAGCTCCGACCGAAGTCAGAATTCCGAAGCCAGAATGCAGAAGTCCGGAACCCACTTCTGACTTCTGACTTCTGGTGTCTGACTTCTGACTTCGTCCGCTCATCGTACTACCTCAGAAAGAGCGCCAGGAAGAAGACCGTTGCTCCAAGGAATACCCACGCAACATACAGGGGCAGGCTGCCGCTCTGCACCCACGACAGCCCGGCGCCGGCATACTTAACCAGTCTGCCAATCGCAGTCACGAGCCCATCCAGAACCTCATGCACCAGCCTGCGCGCCACAAAGGAAATCGCGCGACCGGTCGCCACAATCCAGTTGTAGAGGTCAAATGCGCCGAGTTCGCCGAACCTCAGCAGGTCGGCGAGAATCGGCAGATGCTTCACCGGCGAGTAGAAGGCGGTGCCGACAACCCGGCCCTCCTCGTCGTCCGCGATCTTCTCGCCGCCCACGAATGTCCGGGCAGCGGTCGGCCTTCGCGCGGTGCCAAGCAGGTAGATGAGCACGCCGATGCCGAGCGAAGCGAGAAGCAGCAGGGTCGTCAGCGCCGGCTGCCAGATTCCGGTCGGCTCAATCAGCAGCGGCAGGCTTGGGTACACCAGACCCCGCAGCGGCAACTGGTAGGCGAACACCCCAAAAACGATACACAGGGCAGCCAACAGCATGGGCGGGAGCCACATGCCAAACCCTACCTCTCGGACTCTGGCGAGCGACTCCGGTCGCTGGCCGAAGAAGACCGCGTGCAGCAACTTCATGAACGAAGCCAGCGTCAGCACACTGCCCAACATCGCGGCAATCAGGAACACCGGGTACACCCGGCTACCCTCATGGGCAAGGCCGATGACACCCTGGTAAACCATCCACTTGGAGACGAAACCGTTGAGCGGCGGCACACCCGAGATGGCGAACGCGGCTACGAGGAAGGAAACGAATGTCAGCGGCATCTGCCGGGCGAGGCCGCCCAGC
>CAZVCQ010000476.1:0-2708 GCA_964626085.1 uncultured bacterium | reverse complement strand
TCCAGAAACCAGAATGCAGAATTGCCCGACCGAAGCCGTCTACATGCGCCCTAGCTGCCGGTCCAAACCGTCGAGAGCGAGATTGGCGAACTTGCGGGCCTGTTCTTGGTCCGGCCGGTCTTTGAGCGCATCAGACAACACCTTCTCACGCTCGGGTGAGCCGGGCTGAGTATCGTAGGCCGCGCTGGCCAGCAAGGTGAGCCACGCGTACCAGGATACGGCCTCTCCGGCCGGACGGTCTTTCGTCTGGATTGCAGCCATCACCGAGCCCAGTCCCTCACCGATATTCGCCTGCCGCGCGAGCATTTCCGGGGTCATTGTTCTCTTCTGGCGCTCAAGCCAGGTAGGCTTGCGGCGGGGACTCGCCGGTTGCGGCTCGGCCCCGAACGCGCCGGCCGTTTCCATCCGGCTGAACAGCTCGACTACGCGGTCACGCACCAGCCTGACGTCTTGCTCGGACAGCACGTGCGCGGCCACACCTTCGCCGACAACCCGCGCCATCCGCGTCAGCCGTGCGTGCTGCAGCCTTCCCCGCGTCGAGCTCAGCGCGCCCCAGAACTTCCTAGCGAGGAGGTGAAGGTACTGCCGCTCGGTGGCGGCAAGCCCGTGACCGACCTCTGCCTCAAGGTACTTCACGAGGATGTCGAGCCGCTTGCGCCGGCTGGCTGCTGCGGCCAGGTTCACGACTCGCTTCACCCGCTCTTCTGACGACAGCGGCGGCTTGCCCTCAGCCCGTCGTGCCACGGTTGTCTTGATGTCGTACGCGAGCGCCTGATTCCCGATCTTCGCGGGCAGCGCCTCGGTTACCTTCGCGACGGCCTCGCGTCCTTCCCTCTCCACCGGTAACGGCCTGGCCGTGTACGCATCCAGCAGGTCGGCAATCTCGCTGAAGCTCGCCCGGCACGCCCGCAGGTAGTCAGCCACCAACGACAGAGTGGGGTTCAAGTGACGACCCGACTCCAGTCGCGACACGAGCGCCTGGTCCAGACTGCCGCCGGCAAGTCTGGCAAGTTCAGCCTGGGTCAGCGAGGCTCTCTTCCGGAGTGACCGTAGCCTCAGCCCAAGCTCCTTGGTCATCGGCAAGTCGTCAGTTTTCCGGTTCAACCATCGCCTCTAGATATGTAGTATACAACATTCTCCCGCAACCGCCAATTCCTGTCCTAACCTCTCCATTCTCAATTCACTATTCACACTTTCCGTCCGAACCCCTCCTATGCCTCCCCCGTAGCTTTCCCCGTGGTCTCCGAAGTCACGTCCCGAGGAATATCCCGGGGAACGAAGACGGCTACTTGTTCGGCTACTTCCACCGCTACTTCGTCCGCTACCTCGCGAGCTACGACCAGAGCTTCTTGTCCGGTTCCTTGCCGAGTAGCGAGCTAGGTTCCGTGCCAAGGTCCTTGCCGAGTCGCAGTCCACATTCCCGTCCAGGTTCCTTCCCGGATCCCTCTGCAGACAACCTCGCAACCAACTTGCTGAGCTTCTTGAGGAGTAACGAAGAAGGTTCCGGCGTACGCTGCGGTCGGAGTCAAGCAGCAGTGGACTCCGCCGGTCCCGGGCCGGGGATGACCGGCAATGAAGAGCGGGAGTCCCGAAGGACTCCCGCTTGATAGGACAGATCCGGGCTGGGTCTTAGACTACACCCTGGTCGAGCATCGAGTCGGCGACTTTGACGAAGCCGGCAATGTTCGCGCCATTGATGTAGTTGACGTAGTTGCCTTCCTTGCCGTACTGGACGCACTGGGCGTGGATGGCCTTCATGATGCCGTTGAGCCGCTGGTCAACTTCCTCGCGGGTCCAGGAGAGGCGCAGGCTGTTCTGCGACATCTCGAGCCCGGAGGTGGCGACGCCGCCGGCGTTGGCGGCCTTGGCCGGACCGTAGAGGATCTTCGCATCGACGTAGGCCTTCATCGCATCCGGTGTCGAGGGCATGTTCGCGCCTTCGGAGACGACGAATACGCCGTTCTTGATGAGGTTCGCGGCGTCTTTGCCGTTGACCTCATTCTGGGTCGCGCTCGGGAACGCGCAATCGGCCTTGTGGTTCCACAGCGGGTTGAACTCGGCCTTGGGGTCGGCCGGCGTGTAGACGGCCTTGTACTTCTTGGCGTACTCCTCGATGCGGCCGCGCTTCACGTTCTTGAGCTCCATCACGAACGTGAGCTTCTCCGCGTCGACACCGGCCTCGTCGTAGATGTACCCGTTGGAGTCGGAAAGCGTGACGGCCTTGCCGCCGAGGTGGTTGATCTTCTCGACCGTGTACTGGGCCACGTTGCCCGAGCCGGACACGAGGCAGGTCTTGCCCTTCATCGAGTCACCGCGGGTCGCGAGCATCTCCTGCGCGAAGTAGACCGCGCCGTACCCGGTCGCCTCGGGACGAATCAGGCTGCCGCCCCAGTTCCGGCCCTTGCCAGTCAGGACGCCGGTGAACTCGTTGCGCAGGCGCTTGTACTGGCCGAACATGAACCCGATTTCCCTGCCGCCGACGCCGATGTCGCCGGCCGGCACGTCGGTATTCGGCCCGATGTGCCGGAACAGCTCGGACATGAAGCTCTGGCAGAAGTGCATCACTTCGTTGTCGCTCTTGCCCTTGGGGTCGAAGTCGCAGCCGCCCTTGCCGCCGCCCATCGGCAGCGTGGTGAGCGAGTTCTTGAAGACCTGCTCGAAGGCGAGGAACTTGAGGATGCCGAGGTTCACGCTCGGGTGGAAACGGA
>CAZVCQ010000475.1:0-2715 GCA_964626085.1 uncultured bacterium | reverse complement strand
GTCCCGGTTGGGCACGAGCAGGGTCGAGTCGTACTGGGCGACTTTCTTGGCTACTTCGCCGAGGATGTTGAGCGAGGCAATTGTCGCGATGTCGGCGACCGAACCCAGGCCGGGCACGTAGATAATCGGCTTGCCCATTTCGGTCGCGCGGCCCACGGCTTCCTCGACCGCATCAAGGCCGGCGATGCGCCGGACGAACAGGCTCTTGCCTTTCCTGGCCGCTTCAATGTAGTAGATGACAAGCGCGAAGAAGATGACCATCGCAATCAGGATGTTCAGGCGGGCGGTGTTGAAGAGTTGGGCAGACGAGGCAACCGGCTGAGAAGGCTCAGACCAGACCGTGTCCGCACCGGCTGCCGCAGCGATGCGATAGGTGTACTTGACCCGGTCCATCACGCCCTCGTCAAGGTAGCGGGTATCGGTCGGCTCAATTGCCGCAATGACCTCGGTCGATTCGGCCGGGTCGGTCCGCTCCACCAGCCACGCCTCGGGCGCGGCGCCGGGGCCGGGCTGCCAGTGGACCGTGATGGACTTGCCCTTGTCGTTGGGCGTGTCAGAGGCGCGCAGGCCGGTCGCGGCAGCGACCGTCACCGCCCCCGGCGGTGCGGCCGAGTCCGCGGGCGGCGGGGCGACCTGACCCGCTGCCAGCAGTAGGATGAGAAATGGGATCATAGACTGAATGCCTCCTTGCGGGAACTGCCGAATGGCGATTGCCGAGTGTCGAATGCCGCCGCCGGGCCACAGGACCTCTTGATCACTAGACCACTTTCTCCTTGCACTTGCAGGGGATTCCGTGGCACTTGGGGCAGCCCTTGGCGTACTTGGCGCAGGCCGCTTCCATGTCTATTCCTTCGAGTGTGGCCAGGCTTGAGAGCCAGGCGAACACGTCGGCGAACTCTTCCTCGAGGTTGGGCCGGTCACCCGTGCGCATCGCCCGGGCAAGTTCGCCGGTCTCCTCGACCAGCCAGCGGAACGTGCCGTCCTTGCCGCGCCGGCTATCCTTGTCGAAGTAGATGTCACGGATGAGCCGCTGGAACTCGGTGATGGTCAACGCGTCAGTATGGTCAAAAAGAGAGGAGAGTCAAGCAAGCCAGCGAGGAGCGCGTCTGTCCGCGAATCTGGGAAGCTGAAGAAGGCGCAGGCCCGTCTCACCACGGCCACGCGGGCACGCTCGACTCGATTCGGTTCTGCACCGCAGTGTCGAGACCAAAGAAGAAGTCAAAGGCGGTTATCTGCTCGAGACGATCAACCGCGAGCTGGTACCTGGACGTGGGGTCAGGGTTCTTGGTCGGCTGGTTCGGGACCAGGAACGCGTATGCGCACCAGCGACCGTTGGCATCCCTGGTCAGGATTGCGTCGAACAGGTGCGTGGGCACGGCCACGCGGTTCTGCCTGCCCCGCCTGATCCAGGTCCTCGGACTCGCCGCCTGGCTGTCTCTAGTCATGAACGCGTCGCCGGTTACTACCCAGGCTTCGCCCACCTCCTTGACCATGTCACGAATCTGGGCTTCGAGGTCCCGCCAGATTCCCCGGTTCGTGTTCGGGTACTGCGGGCTCATGTTCGACAGCAGGAAAGTCGCGGCCATCGCTTCTTTGCTGCGTTTGAAGTCACCGGCCGGGGCAAGGTGGCCTCGGTCAAAGGTCTTTCTCCTGTAGTCCTCGAGTGTCGACCGGGCCTTCTCCGGGACCTCAGGGTCGGGCCGGAAGCTGCTCCTGCGCTTTACCGTTCCCTTGAGGTCCTTCGCGGTCAGATGATAGGCAGACCAGTGCGGGATACGCCAGTCGTCGCTGTAGTTGATGACGTAGTAACCCCTGTCGAGGACGCGGCCTCTAATCCCCGCTACGCCGTACCGGATGTTAGGGTTGAGCGTGTCGCGGATTGTGTCGGCCGCGGGCAGGGCGGACACGAAGCCGTACAGGCCTGCCGCGCATACGACCGCGAGCACCACTGAGCATTGGATTCGTTTGTTAGTCGGCACTTTTCTCTCCGGTAGCCAGCGCAAGCGTAACACGTACCCAGCCGGTTAGTCAAGCCCTGCCGTCCCGGTGGTCAGTCGGATTGGCAGGGCTTGAGGTCCAGGACCACGGGGCGCGGTTGACTTGGGGCCGGCGCGTCGTAAGCTGGAACCAGGTTGATGTGGTCCACAACATGTTCTCTGAAGAAGAACTGGTCCGAATAATCCGGCGCACGGTGAAGACCCGCGGCCGCGTGCGGCTTGGTATCGGCGATGACGCAGCCGTGCTGAAGGACGGGACCGTGATTACGACCGACGCGTACGCCGACGGTGTGCACTTCGACCTTGCCTACATGACCCTGCGCCAGGTTGGGGAGCGGTGCGCGTGCGGGGCGATCTCAGACGTGGTCGCGATGGGAGCGCAGCCGGAGGCGGTGCTGGTATCGCTGGCACTGCCGGTGATACGGGGTCGGCGGGCAAGGGTCGGGGGACGAGGCAGGGCGACCGGTGTGCGGAGCACGGTTCGAGAGCTGTATCGCGGCATCGAGAGTGTGTGTGCGGAGATGGGGTGCGACGTGGCGGGCGGAGACACTATCGTTGCCGACCGGCTGCTGCTGGCACTGACCGTGACCGGGAAGACCCGCACGCTGAGGTTCAGGAGCGGGGCGAGGCCGGGAGACTGCCTGTATGTCACCGGACACTTGGGGAGCGCGGAGGCGGGGCGGATAGTGCTATCAGACGAAGCCAGAATGCACAAGCC
>CAZVCQ010000474.1:0-2721 GCA_964626085.1 uncultured bacterium | reverse complement strand
GCCACGATACCCGGCGCTTCCCGAAGCTTTCGTGCCTGCCCGAGATCCCGGCGAGACCGCCTAGAGCCAATCGCACTCGGCCGGCGCCACCCCGTCCGCGTCAAGCTTGACCTGCGGACGGCCGTCGGCTATAAGTGTTGACACAGTGAAAGCCCTCGATCCCCGCGCCGGCTCCAAACGGACCCTCGACCCCAAGTACGTGAACCACGCGACCGCGCTCCCGTATGGTCTCACGACTTCGCAAGTAGCGGACGGCGTACGCGAAACCTATCGCCTGTACGACGGCATCAATCACTATCTAGCTGGCGCCGGGTTCCGGCCGTTAGAGGAACTCCTGCTCGGTAACTCGCTTTCCGGCTTGGTGTCCGAGTTCCTGGTCAAGAACATCGCGCGCGTTTCCACGACGCTGATTGCGAACAAGAAGGTCGGTGGCCACCCTGACCTGTTGCCCAAAGACAAGTATCCGTCGGGCTCAGCCCTGAAAAGCCCGGACGGGGTCGAGGTCAAGACCTCGCAGCAGAAGGGCGGCTGGCAGGGGCATAACCCGGAGGAATGCTGGCTGATGATCTTCCGTTACGCTATCGGGGCGCAGACTGACGGCAGGACTTTGCCGCTTACGTTCTCCGAGGTCATGTGCGCCCAACTCCTGAAGAGTGACTGGTCCTTCTCCGGCCGGAAAGGAAGCTCGCGCAGGACCCCGACCGCATCCATCACCAAGACCGGCGTCGAGAAGCTGCGCACGAATTTCCTGTATCGGATTCCCGGTGTGGGCGTCGGACGCCACCTGACCATCCTGGTTGGCCCGGCGGACGCGCGCGGCTCCGACTAGCGCGAAAGAAACAGGCTGGACTGACCGTTCGTGACGGGTCTGTGGTTCTCGCTTCCGTTCAGCACGAGCCGGGCCAGCTTCGGTATGGCCGCAACTGCGACGCGGTAGAACTCAGGGTCCATCTCAATGCCGATACTCCGGTAGCCGACCGCACAAGCTGCGGCTATGGTCGAGCCTGCGCCCATGAAAGGGTCGAGCACGATACCACTGCCCAGCGGCAAGGCCGCCCGCACAATCTGACGCATGAAGGCCTGAGGCTTCAACGAGGGATGCGGCGCGATAGCTCGCTCGCCGTTTCTGGTCGGGGCACTCTTGATAACATCCGTGAATGGCTGGTCGGCCGAGACGCGCCGCAGTCCGCCGGTCTGCCACTTTCTGAGGTTGTCCTGGACCCGGCCCTCGCACGGCTTGCGGAACAGACCCCACGGCTCCCAAGCTGAGCGCGGCATCACGGTTACGCCGGAGAACTCCTGATGCGCGTTCTTGGGCCGGTCTCCGCCGCGCAGAGTCTGGACCAGCCTGATGACCTCACCTCGCTTCTCGAACCCGGCGTCTAGCATTGGCGTATAGACAAGCTGCGACACGAGCGGGTTGGTGGCAACGAACACGTGACCACCCGGGACGAGCACTCTGTATACCAGCCGCGCCCATCGGGTGAAGAAGCCAGCGAGTGCATTTTGGTCCTGGCCGGTCAGAACCGTGAACCGAGGCAGCGGGCTTCTCGTACAGCCGTCAAACGACGGTGGTATCCGCCAGACCCCGCCGCGTCCGGCCCGCAGCTTAGCCTTCTCCGGCTCGGTATACTCCCTGAGTCCATACGGCGGGTCGGTGACAACCGCATGGATGCTGTTCTCCTGCCGCTCGGCCAGCCACTCGAAGCAATCGTGCAACACGGTCTCATACTGCCCTGATGCCTCGCGACGCGGCGCAGTCGCTACGCGTTCAACCACAGCCTCGGCAAGACCTGGTGTACCCGAGGCGTCGCGGCAGATTGGCGGGGCTTCGTCACTCGCAGCGTAGCTTTCGCGTAGAAGATTGAGGGCTTCGACCGGATGGCTCTGCAGAATCTCCTGCACGTCGGCGGGCAGCTGACCGGTCAAGACCGAAAGCGTGGCAGAATCAGCGCCGAGAATCTTCGCGATTCGCGCAACCATATCCGCGCTCGGCAGAGTCTTGCCGGTCTCCAGCCTCGACAAGTAGCCCTTGGATACCCTCAGCCGGGAAGCCAGAGCCGACAGCGTGACGCCCGCCGCTTTCCGTTCCCGGCGCAGCATCTGACCGAACGCCGACTCACGTTTATTTGCAGTCCTGCGTTGCTTCGGGACTCTACGCACGCCGGGAGTATAACAGGGTTTACTTAATTGGTCAACAGATATCCGACCGCACGATTTCGCAGTCTTTCCCTCTCCACCCGCCGTGACGAACTCCCGACCCTTTTCCCACCGCCTTGACATCCCGTCCGGCCCTGTCTACAATCCCGCGATGAAAGTTGACTGCTTGGATTGGATGGACTGGCTGCACAAGATCCGCCACGAAGCGGAAGCGAAGCGTATTCGTGACGGATTGTCGGTGGAAGATTGGTTGCATCAGGTCCGCGTCCGCGCGGTCGAATCCAGGGCACGGCGACGCAGCCATGAAGACTCCACCGTGGCCCGCGACAAGCCCCCGTCCGCCAAATGACACCGGCCGCCGGGCCGCCGCCCTTCAGCGCCGGCTTCGCCACCCGCATCCTCACTCCTCCGCCCGAGCTCCATCTTCGTCCGGCTCGTGTCCTCACTCCTCAATCCTCACTCTTCCATCTTGTCCCCGCCATCCCTGCCTCCTGCCTGACGACTACCTCAGGAAGCTGAAGCAGGACCTCAGCGAGGTCGAGGCTCAGGTCGAGGCTGAGA
>CAZVCQ010000473.1:0-2722 GCA_964626085.1 uncultured bacterium | reverse complement strand
CAATGCCGATTTCCTGCTGCCGCGTGGTATCGTTCAGCCGCTCATAGGAGAAGTACGGATGGGTCTGAAAGTCAATCCGGGTCAGAATCAGATACGGCACTCGGTACGTACCATCAAACGCAACTCGATAGTTCCCAAACGGCCAGAGCGTCGGGCCGGCTTCGCCACCAACGACGAGCGTGTGGCCGCGGTTGAGCAGGTTGTTGTGCTCCCACTCGGCCGACACGATTACGCGGCTGGGCGGGTACTCGACTCCGCCGCCGAGGGCCACGCCCCGGTACGACTGCTCGACCACGTCGAATCGGACCACGACGCTGTCCGTCCCCCGTCCCGCATCCCTCGCCCCTCGCCCCTCGCCTTCCGCCCCCTGACCGCTGTCCGCTATGACGTAGTAGGTCACGCGGTAGAAGAGCTTGGTGGCATACAGGCGGCGCTGCGCTTCGCGCAGGTGCTCCTGGCTGAACCGCTCACCCGGCTTGACTTCCGAGGCCCGCAATATCGTCCTGGTGTTCACCGTCTTGTTACCGCGCACCCGCACCTCGCTGACGTGGCACAGCCGGCCCTCGCTGATGTCGAACGTGAGCGTGGCCAGCGTATCGCCGTTGGTCATCCCCGTCTGTACCTGGATAAACGGGTAGCCGGAATTGAGATAGTACGTCTGGAGCGCCTGCCCGCTCTGGTTGAGCTCGGCCTGCGAGAAAAACCGTCCGGGCCGCACCAAGAGTTGGCCGAGCAACCGGTCGGTACCGACCGTGACATTGCCCGAAATCGCTATCGCACTCACCCGCGTACGCGGTCCCTCGGCAATGCGGAACGTCACGACCGGGCGGCGCTTTCCGGGCGTAACCTCTCGCTCTACATCGACCGAGTGGAATCCCTCGTTGTGATAGAACTGCTCCAGGATTGCGGCATCGTTGTTGAGTTGGGCTTCGCTCGATTGCTTCTTCGGTCGCGCCATGACCAGTGAGGCAAGCGTTCGCCGGCCGTAAGTGTGCATCCCCTCGAACCTCACCGCCTCAAGCGTGTCGCCGGCACGAAGCTGTCCGACCAGGCACAGGAGCAGCGCGGTTATCAACGCCTGATAATACCGGCGTGTCTGTCGCTATTCAAGCCCGCCGCCGCCCGGAATCCGATACCGATAGCCACCAAAACGCGCTGTCCGATAGGGCCCGCCGAGTCCAAGCCGGACGAAACGTGGCCCCATCTGTGTCCATCCGTGTTCATCCGTGGTCACTCCATCCGTTTCGTGTCGTTCGTGTCTTCGTGGCGTCCGTTTCGGTTTCAGCAATTGACATCGAGCGCGCTGGCCGATAATCTGACCCAGGAGAATCAACCCGATGAACCACTCAGAGTACACACCGGTCAGAGCCCCGCGCGGCACCACCCTCAACTGCAAGGGCTGGCACCAGGAAGCCGCGCTGCGAATGCTGATGAACAACCTCGACCCGGAGGTCGCCGAGGAACCGGAGCAACTCATCGTCTACGGCGGCACCGGGCGAGCCGCCCGCAACTGGGACTGCTTCCACGCCATTGTCAGTACGCTCAAAGCACTTGAGAACGACGAGACCCTGCTGGTCCAATCCGGCAAGCCGGTCGCGGTCTTCCGTACCTGGCCCCATGCCCCGCGGGTGCTGATTGCCAACTCCAATCTCGTGCCGCACTGGGCCACCAAGCCCTACTTCGACGAACTCGAAGCTGCCGGACTCATCATGTACGGCCAGATGACCGCGGGCTCGTGGATTTACATCGGCACTCAGGGCATCCTGCAGGGAACACACGAGACGTTCGTGGCCGCGGGCAGGAAGCACTTCGGTACGCCCGACCTTGCCGGCCGGCTGGTCGTATCCGGCGGGCTCGGCGGCATGAGTGGAGCCCAGCCGTTGGCCGCGACCATGGCCGGCGCAACCTATCTTGGCGCCGAAGTCGACCCGGCCCGCGTTGCCCGACGCCTGGCCAGCAAGAAGCCCCGCTACCTCGACGAGAACATCGTTGACCTAGACAAGGCGATTGACCGCGCCGTTGAAGCGAAGGCCCGCAAACAGGCATCGAGCATCGCCTGGACCGGCAACATCGTAGACCTGCTCGCGCGCATGGTCGAACGCAAGGTCGTTCCCGACCTCCTCACCGACCAGACCTCGGCCCACGACGAGTTGAACGGCTATGTACCCAGTGGCATGCCGTTCGACAAGGCTGTCGAACTTCGGAGCACTGACCCGGCCGCGTACAAACAAACGTCCTTCCGTACCATGGCCGAGCACGTCCGCCTGATGCTCAAGCTGCAGGAGATGGGCGCGGTCACCTTCGACTACGGCAACAACCTGCGGGGCAAAGCGGTCGAAGGCGGTTTCCTCCCCGAGTCTGAGATTCGGACTCCCGCCACTCGATCCCTTGATCCCTCGATCCCTCGATCTCTCTCCTCCTGGAAATACCCTGGCTTCGTTCCCGCCTACATCCGCCCGCTATTCTGCCAGGGCAAAGGTCCGTTCCGCTGGGCCGCGCTCTCCGGTGACCCCAAGGACATCGCGGAGACCGACCGCATCGTCTGCGACCTCTTCCCGGACAACGCCGCACTAGTCAACTGGATAAGAAGGGCCGGCGCCGAAATACCATTCCAGGGCCTGCCCAGCCGCATCTGCTGGCTCGGCTACGGCGAGCGCGACAAGGCCGGACTGGCATTCAACCTCGCAGTCCGCGAAGGGCGAATCAGTGCGCCCATCGTCAT
>CAZVCQ010000472.1:0-2728 GCA_964626085.1 uncultured bacterium | reverse complement strand
GTGGTCGGCGATACGGCCTGGACTCCGGCACTGCTCCGAACGCACCGGTTGCCTACATCTTGGCGAACAGGGCAACTACTGCCTGCTTCATTCGGGCGAACGGTTCAGGCGGGAGTTCGTGCTCGAATGCCCACGCGTCGAGCCTGGCCATCGCCTTCTCCCGCCAGACCGGCCGTGCCTTGCGCGTTCGGCGTAGCGCACCGAATACCTTGCGGCCAAAGGCCTTGAGAAAGATGGACAGGTTGTCTTTCGAGCTGAGGCGAAACTCGTCCAAGACGTCGCTGAACACGTAGTGCAGCCTGCGCTCCCACGCATCGGCCCTGGCGCGCTTCACCGCCTGCCGCGCCCGTCTCTCGATATCCGCCTCGGTCCGAACCCGCTGCCCAGCCTTATGCCTGAGGCCAATGTCATAGTTCTGCGCCCGGTCTCGCTGGACCGGCAGCAACCCTGCGGTCGCATCAACCACCGCCTGTTTCGCGCGCTGTTCGAGAACCGGCGGCAGGGAGGTGCACTCATCAAGCACGTCCATGACCGCGCCCAGACCCTTGCCGCAGGCCCGCAGGTAGTCGAGAATGAAGAACAGCGACTGCTGTCCGGCCTTGCCCTGCTCGAACCGGCTCACTGCCTGCTGCCATCCGCGATTGGTGCCGCGCAACCGGGCGGCCATTTGCGCCTGCGTCAGACCAGCTTCACGCCGAATCCCGGCCAGCCTCCGACCAAGCACTCGGTTCAGCTCATCAAGCTCAGACTGCTCGTCCATGATGGTCTCGCGGACAAGAGAATACTACAAATAGAGCTCCAGCTCATCAAGCCCGTTCGCATCCTAACTTCGCCATTAGTAATTAGTTATTAGGCATTGTCGAATCTCCCCTACCCCTTTCCCCCAACTCTTGGGTAAGCTATCTGACCAGCTATTGGCCAAGCTACTCGTCCAGCTACTCGGCAAGCTACTCGACCAGCTATTGGACAAGCTATTCGTCCAGCTACTTGGCGAGCTACTCGACCAGCTATTGGACAAGCTACTCGTCCAGCTACTCGGCAAGCTGCTTGACCAGCTATTGGACAAGCCATTCGTCCAGCTACTTGGCAAGCTGCTCGACCAGCTATTGGACAAGCTACTTGACCAGCTACTGGACAAGCTATCTGACCAGCTCTCTGCCAAGCCGTTTGAACGACAGAAGCGGGTTCGTGGACGCTGGTTCCTGTCTATTCTGTTGGTCTGCAAACGAAGGCTGCCCGCATCGCTGCGGGCAGCCTTGGAGGGACATGACCGAATTGCGCTCGGGCAATTCGGATCGTGTCCCGAGCCGGAGCCTACTCGGTCAGTACGACCTTCTGGCAGATTCTCTTCGCGCCGGTGTCCAGCGTGCAGAAGTAGACACCGGCGGGGAGGATGCCCGAGGGAAGCTTGGCTTCATATCTGCCCGGAGCGACATTGCCTTCGGACAGAGACCGCACGAGTCTGCCGCCCGCGTCATACACGCCGATTGATACGCGGCTCTGACTCGGCACGTCGTAGCGCACCGATATCGCTCCCCGCGCCGGGTTCGGGCTGATTGAAAGGGACCAGTGCTGCGGAACGCTTCGGGTTCCCTCCGCCACGCCGCCGCCGGTGAAGTCGATGATGCTGTCGGAGATGTCAAACTGCCAGGCAACCTGACCCAACCTTGGCAGACCCTCACCCTCGCTCCCTCTCCCATTGGGAGAGGGTTGGGGTGAGGGGCCATAGGCTATCACAACAACTCGGCCGGTGTCCGGTACGCTTGCGGGTATGATCCATTGATACTGAGTATCGGTGGCCGGCAGTCCGAGTGCTATCGTATCGAGGTTCCACAGGGAGTCGCGCCGAAGCAGCAGCGAGAGCGAGTCACAGCGCGGGGGCGAATTGGTGACCCAGCGGACCAGAACCGTGTCGCCTGGTTGGCAGCTTCCGCCGTTCGGCGTCACGAGGTCAACAGCATCTATCTCGAATATCGATATCTTGGCGTTGCCCGCTGTAATCAGTTCGTTGTAGCCGTCACCGTTGATGTCGTAGACCGTGCTGACAAGCGACCGTACACCGTGGTCGTTGTTCCAATGCCAGACTTCCTGCAATTGGTCGTCGCCGACTGCCTTGTACATCTTGATGACGTCCGGCGTGGTCCAGATGCACTCATCGACTCCGTCGCCATCGATATCACCGCACTCGCTGATGCGGCCCCAGTCGTCGCCCCCGAACCCCAGCGAATCTACCGGCGTGCGATGATAGACGTCGCTGCCAATCTGATCGGCCTCCCACATGTAGAGATACATCATCCCGCGCGGGACGCTATAGTAGGCAACGTAGAACTCCGGCTTGCCGTCGCCGTCGATGTCACTGGTCGTGAACAGATCCGCCCCATTCGGCTTCCTGACCGTGTCCTGGTACACGACCTCGTACTGGTCGTCGCCGGTGCACTCCCATACCGATGCAATACCGGCGCTTCCGAGAGTCGAGGTCGCGAAGTTCATGCGCCCATCGAGGTCGAAGTCGCCAAAGGTGAACCGGTAGCCGTCATGGACCGTATCGTTCCACACGAGTTC
The DNA here is from genome assembly GCA_964626085.1 of uncultured bacterium. Classification (GTDB taxonomy): domain Bacteria; phylum Hydrothermota; class Tepidihabitantia; order Tepidihabitantales; family Tepidihabitantaceae; genus UBA2258. Next base: position 166 of record CAZVCQ010000472.1, on the reverse strand, counting down.
ATTCTGATCGTTGCCGGTGTTCTCCCAGACACTCGCTCCCATTGACAAGGACGGCACGCCACAGAGCACCTCCATGTGCCCATCGCCGTCCAGGTCGGGCGTGTAGTGAGTTGGGATTGGTATGACAAAGAGGTCGCTGAATCGATAGTACCACGAGAGCGAGCAC
>CAZVCQ010000471.1:0-2732 GCA_964626085.1 uncultured bacterium | reverse complement strand
ATCTGCTGCTGGCGCTGCGAATCCTACTGGTCGCGCTGCACCTGGCTAGTGCGCTGGCCATGTACGTGTATCTGACAAGGAGAGAAGGGCGTGAAGAGAAGAGATCGGAAGGAGCTGGGTTCGGCCCGGCGCTTGGCACCATCGTGTATCTGTTTATTCCCTGGCGTACCCTGTACCTGACCGGCATCGCCAACTATCCGCAGGCGCTCGTATATGTGCTGCTGCCGCTCGCCTTTCTCGCCCTCGAGGGCATCCTGGATGAGAAGGACGCCAGGGCGAAGGAGAAGACCCGGCAGGCCCTGCTTCTTGGTCTTTGGGTCGGCCTGCTGTTCCTCTCTCACCTCGTGTATGCCATCTGCGCCCTTCTGTTCCTCGCGGTGTTCTGGGTCGCGAGGGCCAGGCGGACGACAGGCGAATGGCGGGCGCTGGGCACCGCCGCGCTGGCCGGCATCGGCGTCTCGGCATTCTTCCTCGTCCCGTTTGTAGTTGAACAAGCCTCGCACCGGTCCCCGATTACTCATCTGAACCTGAGCGTACCGGACTGGATGGTCCTGCTCGGGTTCAAGTCGCGGCGGGGCGGATACGAGGGCGTATACATGGGGCTCAGCGTGATTCTGCTGCTTCTCGGCGCCATCGGCGCCGTGCTGCTTCGCCGCCGTTTCCGGTTTCAGGTCCCGGCTCTGCTCGGGCTGGTCGGCGGCCTCTCCCTGACCTTCGGCCCGTCCCTGCTCAAGGAGAAGCAGTACCTGGTTACAGCCGGGCTGCCGCCCGAACGCTTCCTTCTATTAGTGGTCTTCTTCATCGCCATCCTGGTGCCGAGCGCATACGAGATGGTGCGAAGCGCCCTATCCCGACGACGGGTCAGCCCCGTCGTGGTCTTTGCGGTCATCGCCGGGGTTGTCATGATTGACTGCCTGCAGGCAGTGTCTCTCGCCCGCTTCATGGACCGGAGCGAGGTCCTGGCCGTGCGCGAAGAGGTCTACGCGGTTGTCAGCAACGAACCGCATGCCCGACTCCTCGACCTGAACATCCCTGAACCGAGAATCGACGACGCGAGCCGCACGCTCTGGTACCCCGCGGTCGGTGCCATCTACGGGGGATTACCCACTCCTTTGGGCCTGCCCTATCACCAGTACGCACCACGCTCCATGCTCCACGTCTATCCGTGGGTCGACTACATAGCCGGTGACCTTGGGGATACGACCACACGGACGATCTCCTATAATACTCACAAGGCCCTCGCCCTCATGGGTGCGAACTACTTAATAACGCTGCCGACCTTGATCAGAACCGATGGAACCGATGGCGGGCCATTTGCTCTACTGCTCAAGAACGGGATGGACTGGGATGATGAGTTTGTTGCGACCCAACGCGAGCCCCCGCTGGCGTTGGGCTGGACCCATCAGAGTTTGGTCTTGGCCGCGAGCAAAGTCGCGCCGATGGCCCCGGATACGCTGGCTCCGGACTGCAGCTTCATCGTGGCAAGGAACTGGCGACGGCTGCTCGATACGCTGCAGCTTGACGAGGCAAGTCACCGCCTCAACTTCATACCGGCCCTGGCCGGTACTGACCCCGAATCACTGCCCGGCCTGCCCGCGGTCGAGATTGACAGCACGAGGATTCGGCATCAGAATGTCGTCGTCGGGTTCAGAGTCAACGGCGACTGCTTTCTGCGCTTGGCGGTCAGCTACTACCCTGAACTCGAGGTTCTGCTGGACGGGAAGCCGGCTCAGTTTTTCGAGACCGCAGACCACTTCACGTATTTCCGCTGTCCGGCCGGGCCTCATGTCCTGCGCGTGAAGGCTCGCCTCGGCGGGCTGAGAGTTGCGACACTGCTGGTCTCGCTACTCTCTCTCCCGGTTGTGCTCGTCCTGGTTATCATGCGGCGTAGGAAACCGAAGCCGGCAACCTCCTTCGCCTGAAAGGAAACGATGAGACTAGAAACAAGAACGGTCGCCGTCCTGTTGCTGCTTACCACTGCTGCTTGGGCCGTGCCGTCGCTGACCATCGCCTATCACCGCGAGGACCATGCGGCGCCGCTTTTCGACGCCTGCCTGTACCCCAAGGACTTCCGAGCTCGCTACGGCCTGTATCTGAAGGAAGTCAAACCGCATGAACTCTACACTCTCCTTGACGGCAAGCACAGCACGTTGTCGCTCAGGCTGGCCTCTTTCGACACGGACTCCGCAGTCCTTGCCGCCCTCTTGTCCGACAGCGCACAGGTTGGGATACTCGCGTCCGATGCCGTACTTGGAGCCATAATTGCGGGGCAGGCGATGAGGATTATCGCCCCGCTCCAGCACGCCGGCGACCTACTCGTCGTCAATCCCGCGGTCCCGGCCGCGGACTGGAAAGAGTTCATCGCGTGGGTCAAGGCGCAGAACCGGCCGACAACGATCGGCTACATCGGCCAATACTCGATGGCCGCGCTCGGATTCACGCAGGCGCTCGAGTACGAGAAGGTCGACTACGTGGGGACTCTTCCCGGCCGGGACCTGTCGCCAAAGCCCGAATCAGCGAAAGTGAAGCTGGTTCGAGCCGACGACCGTGCCGCGCTCGCGGCCGAACTCAAGTCCGGCAGGTTCGACGCCGCGGTGCTGCAGGAACCAACCGCGACGTGGGTGAGCGTGTTTCGTGGCTGCCGCTCCATCGGCCGAACCGACATCCTCCCCCCGGGCCGGTTTGAAGACCGCCCCGGCACCGTAATTGCGGCAGCCGATCCAATCATCAGC
>CAZVCQ010000470.1:0-2733 GCA_964626085.1 uncultured bacterium | reverse complement strand
CGGCGGAAATCCGATGTCCACCGGCGAGCCCCAGTTGTCACCGCCGTCCGAAGACTCGCAGTAGAAGCCCGGCTGCTGTCCGTAACCGCTGGCTGGGGTTTCGACCCAGGTGATGCAGACCTTGTTCGAACCGGGCACCTTTGACGTCGCGATGTTGTGGTCGGTGAAGAGCGGCGACGCCATGTACGTTACCGGGTCCCAGGCGTGGTCGGTCACGCGGCTCCAATACAGGTCGTCATAGGTGGTGTAGTCGATCATCGCCAACTGGCAGTAGTTGTTCATGTTGACACCGAGGCAGGGCCACCCGTACCCGTCAACCGTCGGCTCGCCGTCCGAGTAGTCGAAGATGCCGGCTCCGACGTCCACGTCGCGCGCGACTATCGGCGCGAAGCCGCCGCCGGTCGAGTGGTGAGCGGAAATCACGGCCACGCCGCTGGTATCGACGTCGATGTTTCCGCACCCGGTACGCACCGAAAAGACGTTGACGCCCGACTGCATGTAGTACGCATCGGGCCAGGTCCAGCCCCAGCCCGTGTCGTAGAAGTTGTAGCGCATGTTGCGGTATGGAAAGAAGTCCGACGTATCGGGTGAGTACATCCAGACGGCGTGGATGCCATGGCGGCGCGAATCGACGATCATCCGCCAGACCGGCCCGCTGAACTGCCAGTCATAGGTCGTACCGCCGATGGTGTCCACTGCACCGATGTTGATTTCGAAGGGCATGCCGACCCGCGCCGGCAGCGTCGGCGCGACCGCCGCGCCGGACGTTTCCTGAAGCTCGTCAGGCAGAGCGGTCATCGTCTCCAGCCACCGGCCGCCGGCTGCCGACAGGCAGCAACAGACGGCCAGCAGCGAACTAGCGATTCTCATAGAACCTCCTTACCTCGTGATAACAACCTTGCTTGCACTTGAATCCTCGAATCCCCTGGTCCTCGACCCCTGCTGTCTGACGAAGTAGACTCCCGGCGCCAGCGCCCGCACATCGTTTGCCCCGGGGTGAAGGTTCATCACCTTCCGCCCGCCGATGTCCAGCAGTTGGCCGCAACGGCCCCCGTCAGACGGTGCCGCCCTGTATGCTGTCTGCTGTCTACTGCCTACTTCCAGGTGAAGCACCCCGCGGACTACGGTCGGGAGGCGCGTGCAGACAACCTGGACTGGACTTGGTTCTTGAACCCCGGGGCGTGAAGTCCGGTACACGCTGTAGAGCTGCCCGGTTGTGGTCCGGAACAGGACGTATACGCGTCCGTTTGCGTCCGCTGCGATTCCCTTGGGGATGCCGGCTGACGTAGAGGCCTGCTCGGGTTCGGACCAGGCTCCACCGGTCGAGTAGTTGACCGCGACCCAGTCAGAGCCGCGAGCCTGCCATGCCGCCCACACGATGTCCTCCAAGTCGGTCGTGGAGTACGCCCGTCCGATTGAGTACTCGGTGACAAGGACGTTGCCGACTTCCACGCTATCATCGATTACCGCGGCCTTTGTCAGGAATCCACGCAGCAGAGACTGGATGATCCAGAGCCGTCCTGACGAATCGGCTGTTGCAGCGGGCCAGTTGCCGTCTCCGTACCAGCACCAGTGCAAGGAATCGCCCTGCAGGATTGACAGCATGGCGAATGAGTCGCTCGGGATGTCTATCTCGTAGACGACCCACAAGCCAGAATCAGGTCGCTTCACCAGCACCGGCGCAGGGAAGTTGGTCTCAATCGGATCACCCACGCCCTGCGCGATGTAGTTCGCGGACTGCCAGGAGTCGCCGTCCCAGCGGCAGTAGACGGCCGACGAATAGGGCGTCAGAATCGCAAAGCCGAGGTACCAGTTGCCTTGGGCATCGGCGGCAAAAGACATCGGCCCTGCAGCCGGATAGCCGGAATAGGCTCTCAGCGGTGCGTGCCAGCCGGTCGAATCCCTGAAAGCGGTCCACACGCCGCTGCTGTCTCCATCCTTGTACCAGGCGGCCCACATTCGACCTGAGGCGTCACGGCCCATGCCCGGGTCATGGAAGACCGGGATCGAGTCCGGTCGAGCTATCAAGACCGGGTGCGACCATGCGCCGCCGGTTGTCCAGCAGGCGATTACGCAATAGTGCACGTCGGTCCACGCCACGGTCGCCCACATCGTGTCGCCGGCACCGGCTGCGAGAGCCTGCCCCCCAATGGTGGTGGCACCGCTCAGCATCAGCTCCGGGTCTGACCACTGCCCCACACAGACGGCGTGCAGCAAACAGCATACGACCAACGGCATCAGCTTCGATTTCATCTTGCCTCCTTAGCGAGTTATGACGACCTTGCGGACGGAGCGCGCCTGGGCTTCGCGGATGAAGTATACCCCGGGAGCAAGGTCGCGGACGTCATTCTCGCCGGGACGAAGGTCCATCACTTCACGGCCGGAGACATCCAGCAAGCTTGCGGCTTGTGGCTTGCGGCTTGTGGCTTCTGCCAGGAACAGCACGCCGCGGACAACGGTCGGTGTCACGCGTCGCTCGGAGAGAACACCGTCCTCGGCCACGCCAACGTGCAGGCTGTCACGGAGCACCGACACGCTTGCGCTCCCCTGGTTCAAGACGTAGGTCCGATATTCAATCGGGTCCCACGCCAGCGCGAACGGCTCGGCACCGACGGCAATCGTCGCGACTACGCTGTCCCGGTGGGCGTCAATCACGTAGACTGCGTCGTCCGCCCGGCACGCGCAGTAGACGTAGTCATTGAGCAAGTCGTAGGAGAGGGCCAGCGGGTTGTC
>CAZVCQ010000469.1:0-2747 GCA_964626085.1 uncultured bacterium | reverse complement strand
ACCTGTTTCGGAGACGGCAGCAAGGGGAAGAGAGGAACACTTCCCCAATTTCTAATCCGAAGCGCGTCAATGGTAGGAATTAGGAACAGGCACCCCATTTCAGGAAGCTTCGGGACATTGCGCTGCCGGAGGCAGCAAGTGAGCAGTTAGGAAGGTAGCAGTGAGCAGTTGACCGGCTCACGACCGACGGCCTCCTGACACTCGGTCCCTCTATCCCTCGATCTCTCGATCCCTCCCCCTGCTGATTGCCGATCGCAGACTACGGACAGGGCGACGATGGGCGTCGGTTGGGGGTCGGCTGTTATCGAGCGCCGGCCGTGAGGCGGCGGAGAACGAGGGGGGCTCGTCGGATGCGTGTCGGCCGCGGCCGTCTCAAACGGGTCTGGTCGACGCGGTCTAGCATGTCGTCAGCGCCGGCGTCCGTCAGCCCGGCCTGCTTGAGAAGCTCCGGCATCCGTTCTCGACCCAGCCGGTCGTCACACCGGGATAGCCCGTACAGCGCCTGCCGCGGGCCGCGGGCGATACCGAGGGCCAACATCATAGCCAGCGATTCCGCGAGTGTCGGCGCGGCCTGCGCATACAGTTCCTTGTCCATCAGAATGAGCCCGATGTTGCCCAGCTCGGTGGCGACGCCTAGCTGGTACCCGATCTCGCGTTCCAGCGCCAGCGCACCTTCATAGTGCATCAGCGCCTCGTCGAGTTCGCCCCGGTAGTGGTGGACGTTCCCGATCTTGCCGAGCGAGTTCGCCATTCCCCGTCGGTCATGGTTCTCGCGTGACACCGCGAGCGCCTCCTCGAAGTACTGGAGTGCCTCGCCGAGCTTGTCCCGGTCGCAGCGGACGCTCCCGATGTTGCCGAGGGAGCTCGCCACACCCGGTTTGTCCCCGATTTCGCGCGATATTGCCAGCGCGTCCTCATGGAACCTCAGCGCTTTGTCGGACTCACCCCGGTCGCGGTAGATGTTTCCGATGTTGGCAAGGTAGGGCGCAGCCGCACGTTGTTCACCGTACTTGCGGATTATGGCCAGCGCTTCCCGTAGCTTCCTCAGCGCACCGCCGAGTTCACCGCTGTCATGACGCAAAACCCCGATGTTGCCAAGGGCGGCGGCTTCCCCCTGTTTGTCCCCGTAGAGCTTCGCCAGCCGGGTCGCTTCCTTGAACTCCGTGAGCGCGTCGTCCGGGTGGCCCTGGATATAGCGGCAAACACCGGTCTGGATGTGGAGTGGGACAAGCTGCGCTCCGCTTGCCTTCGTCTGCGCCTTCCGGAAGTGCCCGATTGCCTGGTCCCACTGGCACGCAGCCATGGCGGCAAGGCCGAGTTCGAACGGCCGCCAGACCGCGGGGTCTGACTCCTGGAGCCGATCGAGGTACTCCGCCATCCGGTCCAGGTCGCCCCGGATGACGTCCTGCCTTGCCCGGACACCTCTCGGTCTCAGTCTGCGTTGTTCGAGCCAGTGGTTGCGAAGGTAGGCTACAGCGAGAACAGCGACAAGACCCAGAACGGGCACTACTACCCATAGTGCCACAGTGTCGAGGTTCTGTCTAAGGAAAGTGCCCACGAATGTGATTGTAGCCGCGCAGGTTCTTCAGTCAACCTAAATCAGCGCCGGGACGCGTCAACCCCGCCCGGGCCGACCCGCGGGCTCTCCCGCTTCACCAGCGCGGCCCGCAGGCCCTGCATGAACCATGGGCCGTTTGCCGCAGTTCGCCCAGAATCCCCGAGCTGCGGTCACGGAATCCCGGGGCTGTCCTACTTGCTTGACAGCGATTGCCCCAGTACTAAACTGTGGCCATGGACGAGGGCCGAATCGGCCACAATGCCCCGGTAACGTTCGCGAAGGTGCCGGGGCCAATCAGGCTCGACCTCGAAGTCGAGGGCATTCCCGTCCGCCTGGGCGACGCCCTCGGCAGTGACGAATGGCGCAAGGCGTGCGCAACCGGCATCTTCTGCCGTGCGGGTCTTCTCGACAAAATCATGCTCGGCGTCGGACTCTCCGCGGGCGAGGTGTACTCGGCCAGGAATCAGGACCTGGGGCTGTTCGGCGGCAAAGTATTCGTCGGGCCGAACCTGGGCGACGGTCCCCTGAAGTACGGCACGTCGGCATTGGCGGTCTTCCGCGGCGGCTCCCTGTATCGGCTGAGGGCAGGCGTATCCGGCAACAAGAAGGCTGCTTCACACTTCGCGAAACAGTGTGCACATGCGCTGACTCGCCTGCTCGGCGAACCGAGCCAGCGCGCGAAGGACGGTGCTCACGTGTGGTGGGGTAGCGCCGACCGGCTGACACTGGTCCACACCGCCGACGCCTACCTGATCCACGAACGAATCACCGGCTAACCGAGCAACTACGTCCGGGCGCGGCCCTGAACGTAAGCGCGCCTGGGGGGACTCGAACCCTCGGCCATCGGATTAGAAATCCGATGCTCTGTCCATCTGAGCTACAGGCGCAAGCAGTATAACGCCATAAAGATACTGGAGTTACCAAACGCAGTCAAGAGTGCCGCCTCGGGTGTTCGACTCATCTGAGGCGGCACAAATGCGGCACACAGTCGGCAGCGACACTCTGCTTGACTGAAGACGGCACCGGGCTACACTTACGACGCATGTCCAGTCCCCAGCGTACAGAGGCCCTGTTTCCCCTGCTCCTGATGTGCCTGGTTCTTGGATGTGGCCCTTCGAGGACGGACTATAACAGAATGAAGCTGGAGAACGAGCGACTCCGAGTAGAACTGGACAGCCTCAAGTACGGG
>CAZVCQ010000468.1:0-2753 GCA_964626085.1 uncultured bacterium | reverse complement strand
CGAACGTCGCGTCAACGTCCAGCGTGAAGTCCTACTGATCGCTGCGGGCAAACACACCGCGTATCAGGTGCCGGTTCACCTACTTAAGTCCCTTCAGGTTGCCAGGCTTACTCAGACAGACCCCGATGGCATCGGCACCGGGCAACCGCTCATACCGGCACAGTTGCCGCAGACCATCCTCCCTCCCAAACTCCCGGATGTCCTCCAGCGTCCGACCGCCGCACAGCAACATGACCAGCGGCAGGACGTACTCATGAAGCTAGAACCCGCGGATGGAGCCTGGTCCCGGCAGGTGCCCCTGGATGTACATCTTCACACCCAGTGCCAGCGCCGCCACATGGACCAGTACCAGCCCGGCCCGGCTGGTGATGGTATCCGAAGTCGAATCAAGCTGGAAATCCAGACGTTCCTGCGATACACTGCGTCTAATCATTTGGCTGCCTTTCTCTTCACCTGGCGGGTGAAGTCTTTGTACACTCATTAGACGCCGGTGACTGAAGAGAGGCAGCCTCTCTTCTTCAAGCCAAATCACATTCCTATGTCGGGACTAGGGCTGCTGAAAGGTCTTGACACTAGGATTGCCACGTCTACAATTACACAACGACTGACAGTGTGGTTGTGCATGACATCGGCAACAAGCAAATTGCTGCGCAGTCACAAGGAAGTAGGCTGTCGCAGCACAATGACAGACAGGCAGTCCATGGTCCAAGGACCATGAACACAAGGAGGAAGATGTGAGAAAACTGATCGCGGCTGCGGCCATATTGGCCGTGGTGTTCGTCCTCGGATGCCAGGACACCCAGAAGGTGACTGAGCTCCAGGGGCAACTCGACAAGGCCAACCAGCAGATTACCGAGCTGACCGGGCAGCTGCAGATGGTCACGGCCCAGAAGGACTCGATCGCCAAGGTCCTTGTGGATATGCAGGCCAAGGCGCCGGCCGCCAAGGGCACCAAGACCGTCACGCCGCCGGCTACCAAGAGCCCCGGTGTGAAGCCCCCAGTCAAGAAGTGAGCCGGCTGCAGACCAAAGAAGGAGCGCTAACATAATGATGAGAAAGAGCACGCTGATAGTCGCCCTCGCTGCCGCACTGATCTTCATCGGCACGGGGTGCGACACGCTAGTCACGCTGGACAAGCCGAACGTCGCCTACGAGGCGGTCAATTCCGGCGCCACGCTGCGGCTGACCTGGACTTCGATCACCGACGCGAAGTCGTACGAAATCAAGACCGCCGAGTCGACCTACAACACGGTTTCCACCAGCTTTGACGTCACGTACCCGACCACTTCTATTGAGGTCAGAGCGATCAACGGGACCGACCAGAGCGACCCGTTCACGCTGAATTGCGCCGTCGTCCCTACCGCGTCGATCACGGTCTACGGCAAGAGTGACCCGGAGCCGACTCACCCCTCCGGCATCGGTTTCAACACCGATGGGACCGCCATTGCGGTCTCGGTAACCAATCAGGCTAGTGAAGTCGAGTTCGTGATGGACGACGAAAGCTATACGGGTAGCACGTACCTGATGAGCCCGATTGCCTACAGCCCGCCCGTGAACAGTTGGGGCAACGCGTCACAGGACGCGGGTGCGGAATTCGACGCCGTCACCATCGCTCCAGGCACCGGCAACTACAACACACAGCAGGCACTCGCCCAGAATGGCAACTATGCGGCGTGGCTGGACCACAACAATGACAGTGCGATTGATGCTAACGACCACTTCGCCAAGCTGAAGATCCTCTCCATCAACGGCACGCTTGTGACCGTGAAGCTTGCCTACCAGAAAATCGGCGGCCTTCGCTGGCTGAAGTAGTAGTACGCGGACAAACGTCACTTCTCGGGGGGCTTCGGCCCCCCGGTTCTTTTGAAGCCGATTTTCGGCCTCGAACCGATACCGACTCCTGCTTCGCCCAAGTATGGCGCGGAACCATCAGGATACCGGCAACATCAAGCATACAGCGGCAGTTGATTCCGGGCCGCTTCGTGTTTCTCTGCCCCGGTCGGAGTCCCAGCCCGGGATTCCCCGGTTCAACCGCAGCACTTGAACTGCGGGCAACACGGGTTATATTGTTGCCGTGCAACCCGGCGGAACGGCTCTGACCGGATGCGTCCAGTGGCGACCGCCAGTAGCGTGTCGTCCCTGCGACCAGGTCAGCATGCCACCGCAATTCGTATCGTGGAACTAGAAAGGACCTGACCCTCGAAGGAGATGAACATGATGAAGAGAACGTTGATAGGTGCCTTGGCAGTTGCGTTGGCTCTCATTGGCACAGGATGCGACTCCTCCTCGTCGAGCGACCTGGAGGCACCTAGCGTCAAGACCAAAGCCACTAATAACGGTGGAACCCTCCAGCTGACCTGGGACGCGGTCGACGGCGCCGAGTCCTACGAAATCAAGGCCGGCGAATCGACCTACACTACCACCGCCACGACCTTCGACGTCTCCGCCCCGGCGGCCACCATCGAGGTCAGATCTGTGAAAGGCAACAGCAAGAGCGACTTGGCCGCGACGATTGACTGCAGCGTGGTTGAGACGCCAACGCTTGAGCTCTACGGCCTCACTGACCCCGACACTAGCCACCACGGCGGGTTCGGTTTCGAGTCCGACGGCACGATCGTCACCTACTCGCTCTATGACTACGCCAACTTCGCGGCGCTGGACTACTTCACAGATGACGGGAACTTCTCGCCGATTGCGCTGGTCAACCCCGGCAGCAAGCAGTGGAATTCGAAGGGCAATAAAATCGCGGCGGC
>CAZVCQ010000467.1:0-2762 GCA_964626085.1 uncultured bacterium | reverse complement strand
GACGATGCGCCTATTGCTCATGGGCCTCGTTTCTCCGCTCGTAATCCCGCCGCAGCGGGTACTTGCCCTTATCCCAGTCTGTGTCCGAAGTGAGCAGCGGTATTAGGTTCGGGTGGCCCGGAAAGTCAATACCCAGCAGTTCGTGCATCTCGCGCTCTATCCAGTCGGCCGCCGGGAACCACGGAGCCTGAGATTCTATACTCGGGTCGTCCTTCGGTGCGAGCACCTTCAACGTATAGATGATGCCCGTCTCGTCCTCGGAAAAATGGTACAACACCTCAAAACCTTCGCGGGTATCAATCCCGGTGCAAATAGCAAACCTCATCCCGCACTCACGGTGCAGCAGCTTGGCCGCCTCGGTCAGCCGCTCGCGCGGAATCTTGATGTAGAGGCGGCGCGGGTTGTGCTCGTACACCTCGGCCGTCGGTATCAACTCCATCAGCTTCGCTTCGGCTTCTCTCATAGCTTGCTCAGCGCTTTCACCACGCCGAGTATCATGGCCTCGGGCTTGGGCGGGCAACCGGGTATGTAGGCATTCACGGGCAGATACTTGTCGTACGGACCGACCGCATTGTAGGAGTTGCGGAACAGCTGGTTGCCGCAGGTACAGGTGCCGATACAGATAACAAGACATGGCTTGGGTGTCTGTTCGTAGACATCAAGCACTCTGGGCAGCGACTTGCGGTTGAGCACTCCGGTAACCAGCAGCGCGTCGGCGTGCCGAGGCGAACCCACCAGCACGACTCCGAACCGCTCCACGTCATACCGCGGGGTAAGCAGCTCCAGGATCTCGATGTCGCAGTTGTTGCACGCGGCCGCGGCGACGTGGTACACCCACGGCGACTTCTTCAGGCCCCAGATACGCGGGTCTTTCATAGCTTCACGAAGGCCAGTATCACGGCCGTTATTCCCAGGGCGCCCAGTATGAACCAGAAGAACCTGAGCGCATGTTCGATCTTGAACCGCGGGTTGGTGTTCTTGATGAGGATGACAAGTACGACAACCGCGATCAGCTTGAGAATCGCCCACCAACTGGTGAGCCCGCCCCAGAAGACCGTAACCAGGAAGCACGGCATCAGGAATAACATCATCGCCTTGGTGAGGCGGAACATGGCGAGCGCCACGCCTGAGTACTCGATCAGCACGCCGGACATGATTTCCTGCTCAGCTTCGGCCATGTCGAACGGAGGATAGCCGAGTTTCGCCTGAATGCAAATGAGAACGATGACCGCGGCGATGGCCCCGGATATCGAGCCAAGGAACGGCCCGCCGGCCTGCTGGAACAAAACCAGGTCCCCCAGCCGAATCACCCCGCCGGTACGGATGACCGGCACCACCAGCGCGAGCAGGAACGGCAACTCGTAGCCGAGGTAGAGGGTCATCTCCCGCGACGCGCCGACTGCGGACAGCGGATTGCGCGAAGCCGAAGCCCCGATGATGATGGCCAGCGGCGGCAGGGCGAACAGGTACACCAGCACAATCAGGTCTCCGACAAAGGAGGTTTGCGGGAAGAAGTTCGCGTAGAAGAGCAGGACCGCGGTGACACACATCGCGGCGAAACCGAGAATCGGGGCCAGCAGGAAAATGGCTTTCGCGGCGCCGGCCGGTACGACCGTCTGCTTCAGCAGCAACTTGAGCATGTCGGCAAACGGCTGGTAGAAGGGCGGGCCCTGGCGCCACTGCACCCGCGCCGACACGAAACGGTCGACCCAGGTAAGGACCAGGCCAACGACCGATGTGAACATGAAACCGGGGAAGACCACAAACGCGAACGCCAGCTGCCAGCCGCTGAGGCTCGTCATAAGCGTCTCCCGTGCACCGACCTTACCGCAAACGCGACGCCGGCCTTCTTCTCCGTCAGCGTCTCCTCTTCGACAAACCGGAGCGCGCCGGTCGGGCAGGTCTGAACACAGCGTGGCCCCTCGGGCCGGTCGCCACAGAGCGTGCACTTCTGAGACATGTGCCTTACCAGCGACGGCGGGATGACGCCGAACGGACAGGCCAGTGCGCACGACCGGCATCCGACGCAGTGGAAGTCTGACTTTCGCACGACGCCGGTCTCGGGATCACGGACAATCACCTGGAACGGACAGGCCGCGGCGCAGAGCGGCTCCTCGCAATGCCGGCAGCCCTGAGGCAGCAGGGTATCGGCGGTGACCTCTCCGTACCGAATCCGGGCCTCGGCCTTGAACCGGCTCCGGCAGGCCGCTTCGCATGACCGGCAGCCGATGCAGTATTCCGGCCTCAGGACGATGCGCTTCATGCCCACACCGACAGGTTCTCGCCGTCCGCGACCGGCACGCGTTCTGTCTTCTCAACGGTCACCCCGACCGGCGGCACTGTGACCTCGCCGGTCAACTCATCCTCGGTCAGCGGGAAGAGACAGCGATTGGAGTGGACGTTAGCGCCGACCATCAGTACGCCGTCCGGCACCCCATCGGTCACCCGTACCCGGAACTCGCGTTCCGCAGCCGGGCTCTTGACCCGCAGGTAGTTGCGGCCGGATACGTCGAGCCGGGCCGCATCAGCGCGGTTGATCGAGACCTTGTCCTCCGAATCATGGAATCCGCGTAGCCCGATCGCCTTCTTCTCCCCGACCAGCAGCAACTCGCCGGCGGGACGCGCCATCTCGGCTGCTCGGCCCATCATCGCCATGGCTTCGCCAGCGCTGGTCGGTCGAACCTTGGACTCGGGCTTCTCAGCCGCCTGGCCGAACAACTCGAGCACGCGACCGAAGGCCCTGGTGCCGCTGAGCGGGGAAG
>CAZVCQ010000466.1:0-2764 GCA_964626085.1 uncultured bacterium | reverse complement strand
GGTTTCATGCTACACCCATCACTACAGGTGTCCATCGAACCGGGGGCACCCCAAGATTGAGCTTCTGGGCGTATACGTCCCAGTCCCCGTTGCGCATGTCAGTCCAGCACACGAGCACGCCTCCATCCGCCCTGGTGATGATCGGATAGCCCAAGACAGACACGCCGCTGCACACCGGCACGCTCCAAACAGCATTGCCGGCCGTGTCCAGGCGCTGGGCATATATCTCGCCATTGTCGCGTATCCAGGTGAATACAAAGCCCTCGGTCCCAACGCGTACGACGCCTGCCGACCCGTATAGGGCCACGTCCCGGGCGATACGCCTACCTCGTAAGCCCCAAGCCTGCTGCCCGAGGCTGTCGATGTGCTGAGCAAGCAGGACGATTGAATCGTCGTTGTAGTAGTTCATACCCCAGAGCACGACGCAACCACCCCGGCCGTCAGAACACATTCCCCTACCATCGAGATCGATTTCATAGCTGGTGGTGTCGAACACGACCACAGAGCTATCGCTCCAGGGCCGCGTCCCGTTGCCATCCAGACGTTGTGCGCAAAGACGGAAGCTGCCCCACTGCCAGTACACCACGACGCCGCCTGCGCCGTCTGGCACTGCCGCCAGCCAATACGCCTCCTCCAGCGGCACGCAGGCGGCAACGCCCGAGTCCGGCCAGATTCTCATGCCGGTGGAGTCAATGCGCTGGGCGTAGATGGCCCTGGACGTAGTTGGCCGCCAGCGGGTATCAGTCCAGACGACGATCGCACCTCCGCTGCCGTCCGGCACGATTTCGAGGTCACGGTAGAAAGTGCTGTCGCGGATCGAGACTCCGCCCTCCTGCCAGAAAACCTGCCCCTCGGCAAAGAGCGACCTCGCCCCCAGCGCGACGCCAAGCAACAGCGCGGCCATGGTCCGTCCGGCCCGGTTGTGTGAGGAGATGGTTCGGACCAAAGAGCGTCGAACGCAGAAAGGTAGCATTTTGCACCCCCGATTGGACGTAACCCATGCAGACTGGCGCCGAAAGGACTTGTGGGGCGGGCACCCATGCCCCGCCGCACTCGGCGTCGCTACTAACTAGTATAGTCCGTCCCGGCCGAAGTCAAGCAGAATGCTCACGTCGCAATTGTCTTGTGCCTCGCTGGGATTGCGACGCTTACATCATTGTGCCACCAACCGCTTTCACCCCGTCGCCTAGGGGGGGGCAAAATCCTGCCTCGCCGTCCTGCGCGCAGGGCCTGACGCCCGAAGCATGAGGCCATACCCAAGTCGTCAGGTTGACATAGTCTCTGCTGCTGGTATCCTAGTCCATCAGAATGCTCTTGGCTCTGGCCATTGCCGCGTCATCTGTCGCCGCCGCCCAGTCGTCGGCGGTGCTCGGCCGCTGCCCGCTGGAGAAGGTGATTGCCGTTTCCAGCGGCCGATTCGCGGGTGCGGACGACGACGTGCTCGTGGTGCAGGACATCGGCCGGATGGAGCTCTCGCGCGGGCCGGGTCGGGACAGGACAGTAGTGAACCTGCGACGGCTGGCCCTGCTGCGGCTCAGCGGCAACGGTCTTGAAACCGTCTGGCAGAGTGAGCCATTCAACAGCTCCAGCGCGACCGGTTCCGACATCGCCGGGACCTGCTGGACTTACGGCGACGTCGACGCCGACGGGCTGCAGGAGTTGCTGCTCTTCACCGCCGATAGCTGCCAGGTTCTCCATTTCGCGACTGACACCGTCATGACCGATGCCTACGGTCTCGCCGGCGCCTGGGTCGAAGCGGCAGCCGTCTGCGACGCCGATGGCGACAGTCTGCCCGAGGTCGCAACCCTCGAAGTGTCCAGGCTTGACTCCGCCAGGACTGCCCGGCTGCTGCGGCTCTATAGGATGACCGGTTCCGGACTCGCTCCCTGCCTACCCTACTCAGTGGGCGTTGACCGCGGGGCGGACGTGAGCGTCACTTTGCTCGGCTCGGCCCGGCTCGAAGACTACCATGGCAAACTACCGGTGGTGGCGAGCATCTACCCAACCCTCAGGCCCAGTACCTACGAAGTCCTGTATCGACCCACGCCCGACTCGCTCGTGCTCACCGACAAGCCGTTCCCCTGGCAGGAGTGGTTCTCGAAAGACCGCGTTCTGCCGGCCGGCGAACTGAGTCTGTTCGACGTCGGTGACACGCTGGTCGCATACGGCTATTTCGTACCGGGCATGGGAATAATTCCCGCTCAGGGGCAGTCCCCTCGTAGCTTCGCGGCTCTCGAAGACGGTGAGTGGCGGTTGCTGTCGTTGCTCGATGGCGCGCGGCGCGTCTCGGGTCCGGTCTGCCGGTTCACGCGCAAGGACGTCTCCGGCTGGCTCGAACTGCGCGACAACCTGTTCTACTTCTACCCCGGCGAGATCTTCCGCTGGCGCTAGCCCCGCGGAGTTAGCGGTTAGCGGTTAGCAGTCAGCAGTTCCAAGCCCGTAGTCCCTTGTCTGGTACCTTCGTGTCTTGGTGGTCAACTCCGGTTGGACCTTGGCGCTCTTGGCGACCTTGGCGGTTTCATTCTGAGAGACCCCTCCATCGGGGGTGCTCAGGGCACCGTAGGAACGAGCGGGGCGGCACTTCCCCAATCCCGAGGTTGAGAGCCACGAAGACACGAAACCGAATGAAACGGAGCCTTGTCTCTCCGCACCCATCAGTTTCGTGTCTTTCGTGCTTTCGTGGCGTCGATGTCGGATTCGGGGCACTTCGTGCCCTAAACCCGACATTGAGTCACAGGATCGACTGGATTTCGCGCCCGACGGC
>CAZVCQ010000465.1:0-2768 GCA_964626085.1 uncultured bacterium | reverse complement strand
AATCCGATCAGAAGCAGCACCTGCAACACCGAGAATACGGTAAGATACCGAACCGAGCGCACGAGGTTGGCGTTCACGTTGCGCAGCGTCACCGCCGACGCGGACAGTCCGTAGTGAATCTCACCCAGCTTTCGCGTTGTGTCGCCTTCCGCGACTGCCAGCGGGACCGGTTCATGCTCGCTGTCCAGCACGTACATGAGCCCGGCAAGTTGCGTCGAATCCGGGTCCTCGACCGGGAGGTTGCGCCAGGAGGTCGGTCTTCCTCTCGCATCGGTGACTATCACCGGGAAGTCGAGCTTCCTGATGATCTCGTCGAATATTATGTCGAGTTCGGGCGAACTGCCCTCTGAAGGCTCGGTCGCGCGCGACATGAACTTCGCGTAGATGCGCGAGCGAAGCTGGGTGTCATTCTCGAGTTGTGCCGACAGGGTCGAGACGTACCCCTGCCACGAGCGCGACAGCCGGATCAGCAGATATTGGGAGAAGAAAAACCAGACACCGGCCAGCGCCAGCAGCCCGAATATGAAATACAGCTGCAGCAGCCGGGCGCCGAATCTGAATCCAGACCTATTCAAGAACGTTGTTTGTGTCTACCAATGCTAGATGCCGCTGCACCGAAGTCAAGCTATCCGGTTTGACATCCGTCGCGCTAGCGCCTAACATCTACCGATGGCCATTATCCTGGAGGAAAAGTGAAGAAGATCGTCGTCCTGATACCCCTGATTCTCGCGACGCTGGCTGTCGCCGACCCGCCCTGGAGCGCGAACGTCCGCGCTGCCGACGTCGGCGACTCCATCAACGAAGGCGAGTCCTGCATCGCCTCAGATGGCGACTACATCTATTGCGTCTGCAACTGGGCCGAGCGCGGAACGTACGCCGGGCTTACCTATGGCCGCTCGACCGACGGCGGCGCAACCTGGACCTCGGGCGTCTGGAAGGACACTTCGGTCGGCATCAGTTGGCATTCCGACCCATTCATCCTTGTCGACGACTCTCACTACGTGCACCTCTTCTGCCAATTCTCCACCACGGTACTCCGGCATTATCTCTCGACCGACTACGGCGTCACGTGGTCGGACAGCGCCAACGTATCGGAGTTTCTCCCCAGCGGGGCGGTCGACAAACCATGGGGTGTCATGCGCGACAACAACATCTACGTGGCGTGGCAGCAGTGGGGTGCAACCCAGGAAGGCATCATCTTCGCCAAGTCCACGGACCGGGGCCGCTCCTGGAGCCGCATCGTCGCCGACTCCACCAACACCGGCATGACCGGCATCTGCCTCAGCCCGTCCGGCTACATCTACCTGATGAATCGCAACTGGGGCGGTTCAAGAGCCCTTTGCACCCGTTCCACCGACGAGGGCACAACCTGGGCCAACTGGGTCACTATCGACCAGAACTGCACTTACAGCGACGGCTACGGCGACCGCGCGCCCCTGCCCTCGATCGCGGCACCGACGGATAGCAGCGTCTTCATCACCTGGGTGGACGACCGCAACGGAAACTGGGACGTCCTCTACTCCCGCTCGACCGACGGGGGCACGACCTGGACCGCGACCGCCCGACTCAACGACTCGGCTCCCGGAGGCCAGTGCAAAGGCTGGGTCACGGCCGACCAGTTCGGCGGACTGCACGTGATCTGGTATCACACTCCATCCTGGCCCACCTCATCCTCAAGCTGGTGGTCTATCCGCTATGCCCACTCCGAAGACTACGGCGCGACCATCAGCCCCAGCATCCGCCTCAATGACACGCTATTCCGCTCCCGGGTCACCTTCCTCGGCGAGTACCACGTCATCGTCACGGACTCGACCTATGCCCGCGCAATCTGGACAGACGGCCGGGGCGGCGACAACGACCTCTTCTTCGCACAGGCCGAACTGAGCGCTGTCGGCGTGGAAGAGAACCCGTGGCGCGTAACCCGAATTCCCAAACTCGCGCTCGAAGTGCCGGCCATTGCCCGCGGCTCGGCCCTGCCGGTCAACTTCACAACGGCCAGCCCCGGCGTTCTCAGCCTGGTTGTGTTCGACGCCGCCGGGCGCGAACTCAGAAGTCTGGACCTCGGCCGTCGCACTGCCGGGAGCTACAACGAACTCCTGACCGGACTTCCGGCCGGCCAGACTCTCTTTGTCAAACTGACGTCGGGTGACGAGACGGTTACACGAAAGGCCTTGCTCCTGCGCTAGGCAGTTCGTTCCGGTCGATAGTCGTGAAGAGCGGGAGCGACGCTCCCGCTCTTCCAGTAATGGTGAGCGGACAGCGCAGAAATAAAGACGTTGCTGCTGCCGTCGAGGAGTCGCGCCAACTGCGGTGGAGTCAACGGTCGAGGCCGTTGAGGGCGAGTGCGGCGAACTTGCGGGCCTGCTCCTTGTCCGGCCGGTCCCTGAGCGCTTCGGCCAAGGCCTTCTCCCGCTCCGAAGACCCGGGCTGCGTGTTGTAGGCCGCGCTCGCCAGCAGCGTGAGCCAGTTGAACCGCATCACCGCCTCACCCCGGGGACGGTCCTTTGTCTAGATTGCCACCATCGCCTCGCTCAGCGCCTCGCTGATGTACGCCTGCCGGGCAATCTGAGCCGGAGTCGCTCCCCTCGATTCACGCTCAAACGCGTGGATCGGCGATACGGCTTGGACTCCGGCACTGCTCCGAACGCACCGGTTGCCTCCATCTTGGCGAACAGGGCAACCACTGCCTACTGCCAGCCACGATTGGTGCCGGGCAACCGGGCGGCCATTTGCGCCTGCGTCAGACCAGCTTCACGCCGAATCCCGGC
>CAZVCQ010000464.1:0-2788 GCA_964626085.1 uncultured bacterium | reverse complement strand
CACGAACGGGCAGGTTTCCGGCCGGATGAGCGGCGTGATCTGGCGCGCGAGGTCGGCGACTTCGGCGTCGGTCATCGGGACGTGGTCCCAGTTGTCCGTCCATGCGTCGTTGTAGACCTCCTGGATGTAGGCAAGATCGCGCTCCGCATGGTTCAAGTCGGCCGGCCGGACCACCAGCCCGGGTTTTTCCTTCAGCTTGGTCATGACCCGCTGCAGTTTCTCCGGCACCGGCGCGTCCATCTGGATTGAGTACGCGTGGAAGTCCTTGACCTTGGTGAACCCGGACTTCTCCACCAACTGCCGGTAGTAGGGCGGGTTGTAGGGCATCTTGACCATCGGCGGGGAGTCGAACGGGTCGATAAGCAGCGCGACTTCGTCGTTCAGTGACGGGTTGGCCGGGCCGTAGACCGTGTCCGCGCCGTGGGCGCGGGTGAACGCCTTCACGGCATTGAACAGGGCCTGCGCGACCTCGATGTCGTCCTCGAGTTCAAAGAAACCGAAGCAGGCGACGCGGGTGTTGTGGTGTGCGTTGTAGCTGCGGTCGAGTATGGCGGCCACCCGGCCGACCACCTTGTCGTCGCGGAAAGCGAGGTAGAGTTCGCGGTCGGCGTGCTCCCAGAACGGGTTCTGGCCCGGGGTCAGGGTGCGCTTGAAGTCGCCGATGAGCGGCGGTACCCAGTTCGGGTCGTTACGGTAGAGCCGGAAAGGTAGCTGGACGAAGCGGTCGAGGTCAGCGGCGGACTCGACCCGGCGGATCGTCACCACGGTTCAGGTGATGATGCCGCACTTTCGACCGGCCTGCTCGAACTTGGCCAGCGCCTCGTCCATGTCCGCGTCGGTGTGGGTTGCCATGACCGCCGTACGGATGAGCGAACGGCCGGGCGGAACCCCGGGCGGGACAAAGGCATTCGTGAAGATTCCGTGGTTGTACAGTTCGCGCCAGAAGGTCATGGTCCGGACGTCGTCGCCGATGTGGATGGGCATGATGGGCGTGACCGATGTCCCGAGGTTGTAGCCCATACCGCGCAGGCCGCTGCCCATCCGGCGCGCGTTCTTCCACAAGTGCTCGCGGCGTTCGGGCTCAGCCTGGAGAATCCGGAGTGTCTCGATGACGGTAGCGGTCGCCGCCGGTGGGATGGCAGCGGAAAACAGCACCGGGCGGGCCGTGTGGCGGATGAAGGACAAAACCTCGGCGTCGCCGACTATGTAGCCGCCGATTGAGGCGAAAGTCTTGGAGAAAGTGCCCATGATCAGGTCGACCCGGTCTTCGACCCCGAAGTGCTCGGCTGTGCCGCGGCCGTGTTCACCCATGACGCCGACCGCGTGGGCTTCGTCGACCATCAGCCGCGCCCCGTGCTTCTTGGCCAGCGGCACCATCTGGTCGAGCGGGGCGAGGTCGCCCTCGACCGAGAAGACGCCGTCCACGATGATGAGTTTGCCCGCATCGGCGGGAGCCGTTGTCAGCACGTGGTCGAGCGAATGCATGTCGTTGTGGACGAACCGTTTGACGGTGCCGTACGACATCCTGCATCCGTCCACGATTGAGGCGTGGTCGAGCTTGTCGGTGATGGTGACATCACCCCGTCCGATGAGGGCGGAGATCGCCCCCAGATTCGCCGAGTAGCCGGTGGAGAAGACCACGCAGTCATCCTTGCGGTAGAAAGCGGCGAGCTTCTCCTCGAGTTCGATGTGGATGTCGAGGGTGCCGTTCCCGAAGCGCGAACCGGTGCAGCCGCTGCCGTACTTGCGGATTGCCGCAATTGCGGCCTCCTTCACTTTCGGGTGGGAGGTGAGGCCCAGGTAGTTGTTCGAGCCCATCATCAGCAGTTCGCGGCCGTGGATTATGACACGCCGGTCGGGCTCGGAGCTGATTGGCGTGAAGTAGGGGTAGTAGTTGTTGTCCTTGGCCTGCTGGACTATCTTGGCGAACGCTCTGCATTTGTCGAAGAGATCCACGTCCGGGATTTTAGGGCACGTCTTCCAAGTGTCAAGTTTGGTGCAGGCTTGATTCGCTCCGGCCGGGGGCTATATTACCTCCGTGCTGGGTTTCCTGCTGGCCCTGGTTATCGCCGTACCGTCGTCCCGCTCCGAATTCCGGACGCTGAGAGTCCTCTATACCTCCGACCTTAGTGGCCGAAGCACGCCGGGCGTCGATTTCGCGTCGGCCGGTCTGCCGCGCCGGACGCTCGGCGGCTGGGACAACCTGTTTTGGCTCATCGGGAAAGAGCGAACCGATGCGACGCTGCTGCTTGATTGCGGCAACTTCGGGTTCGGTTCTCCGGCCGGCGACAGCACCCAGGGAAAGGCCGCGATCGAGTTCATGAACGCGGCCGGGTACGATGCCGCCGTGCCGGGCCCCCGTGACTTCTCCGGTGGTCCGGAGAACTTCGAGTTCCTCGCCAAGACAGCGTCGTTCCCGATCCTGGCTGACCCCATGCTTGATGTCGCACTGAAGCGGCGGGTCCCGCTTTTCCGTCCATATCTGGTCAGGGACTTGATGGGAATGAAGATTGCGGTGGTCGGAATCGCCGACCCCGACATCCCCAGGTTGAACCGGCGCGGAGACGCAGGCGGATGGGTGGTCGACGACCCGCTGGTCCAGATGGGCCGATACCTGCCGCTGGTGCGGGCGGAGAGTGTGGACATCATCATAGTCATCGGGCACCTGAGCCCGGAGGCCGGCTGCGTGATTGCCGATAGCTTCAGGGAAGTCGACATGATCAACTGCCGCGGTAGTGCCCTCGGCGTCGGGAACCGGATGGCCGGTTCGGGGACGGCACCGGTTCTG
>CAZVCQ010000463.1:0-2793 GCA_964626085.1 uncultured bacterium | reverse complement strand
AAGCATGGGCGCGAGCTTCACTGTCACCCTCCCCCTTCCCTCCCCCTCAAGGGGGAGGGAGCTGAAGGGAGGGGGTACTCTCCCGGCTTGAGCTTGGGCTTCCTTGCTTGAGCTTGCTCTTTTCATCTAGCGTATGATCGGCAGCCAGTCGTGGAGGAGGAAGTAGAACCGGCCGATGAGCAGCGAGATACGCGCCATAACGGTGTAGCCGAATGACGCGCCGAACGCGACCATGAGGAAGATGACGCCGACGCGCGAGACGACGCCCAGCGCGCCCTTGTGTTCCTTCGAGAAGTAGAAGTAGAAGAGCGTCGCGATGACGCCGATGTACACCACGAAGTTGTTGACGGTAACCAGCGGGCGCAGCGTGTCCGAAATCTGGGGCAGCAGGTAGCCCTGGACGGCCGCCACGAGGCCGAGGCCGGAGCCGATGCCGACCGTGAACGAGATCGGCCAGCGCGATATCCATGCAATCTTGGGTATCGACCGGCAAAGCATCATGATGCCCAGAATCGTCGGCACGATGAGAATCCACGCCTCGACGTAGTTCTTCTCGGCCATGTTGTTCCGGAAGGCGTCCACCAGCATCGGGTAGACGTCGAAAGCCCAGGCGTAGATAACCGCGAACCCGGCCGACGTCCCGACGTAGATATGCTCGGCGACCTTGTAGAACGGGTTGTCCTTGTACAGGAAGGATAGGATGGCGAGGGTCAGGGTGGCGGCGACCCACGTGCCGATGATGTTCATCAGCATCTACTCTTTCTCCTTCTTCTTGCGCGACAGCAGGAACCCGATATTGCCGATGACAAGCAGCAGGATTATCAGGCCGTGGCCCCAGGATTGAGCCGGCATCCCGAGCGTGGCCGAACCCGGCTTCTCGATAAGGGTCTCGTACTCGGCCGCGCCCTGCAAGCCGCCGATGAGGCCCCTTATCTGGCCCGCGTGCAGGTACTGGTAGAGGTTGGGCGCGTTGACGCCGGTGCAGCCGACGATGATCGGTACGTTGTAACGGCCGCCCACGTACTGAATCCAGGCGTCGGCGGTCGCACCGTGGGCGAGCGAAGCCAGGATGCCAATGCCCCGGTAGTTGTGAACCTTGCGCATGAACTCGAACGAGTCCACCGGCACCCCGCGGTAGTCGGTGCGGAAGTAGTCACGGATTTCGCGGCCGATGCCGACCATCATCGCGGTGTACCCGGGCCGATACCCGAGGTTCACGTAGTCCGTGCCGTAGACCTTGTTCATCTCGGGCGCGACCTGGTTCAGGGCGATTTCGGCCAGCGGCAGCCCCAGCGCGAGCTGGCCGATGACGATGACCTTCAGGTCCTTCTTGAACGCGTGGCGCAGGAGACCGATGAGCATGGGCTGGACTTCGGGCGCGGATGAAGGGTCGTAGTCGATGGAAACCAGAACGACCGAACCGGGCTTGAGCTTGTCCACGGCCTCGAAGGCGCTGCGCACCGGTTCGGACACGCGTATGTTGATCTTCGGCTTGATAATCAGCGGCAGGGCAACGGACAAGGCCAGCAGCAGGTAGAGGATGCGGCTGTCCACGGACGAGATGCGTTGCCAGAACTTCATGTCTCAGGAAAGTACGAAGTCCGAAGTGGAAATGACAAAGTCAGGAATCGGAGGTTGTCATTTGTACTTACCACTTTCTACTTCTCTTCATGACATATACGTCCGTTCGATGCCGAGGATGATGCGCAGGGACATCGCGATGCCGCCGAGGGCAAGGCCGATGCCGATGCCGCGCATCGCCGAGGCGGTGGCGATGGACATCAGCCAGTCCTTGATTGCCGCGAACGCTTCCAGCCGGCCGAACTTCACCAGGTCCACCGCCGGAACTATCGCATGCACCAGGGCACCGATGCTCCGCCATATCGAGCCGCCCAGTGGCACGTTGCCGATCATCACCAGCACCGCCGCAACCAAGAGCAGTGTGGCCGCGAAGTTGCGGATGCGGAACGCCCGGTACGCGGCCGACACGATGAAGAATGCGAGGCTCGCGAACATCGTGGACTGGAGCGGAATAATCATGAAGGTGTAGAGCCACATGAACGGCGCGCGCAGGGCGAATGGGCTCTGGAACTTGAACCACGAGTAGAATCCCAGCGCCATCGTGGCGAACAGGGAAAGCACGAGCACGAGGCTGTAGCCCCAGCCTTCGCCGCGGCGGAAGACCCGTGTCAGGTGATGCCGGGTCAGCGAGTCGAGACCGAGCAGGAACGTGAACCCGGCCACGATGGTGTACCAGTTCAGGAACCGCGATTCCAGGTCGCCGAACGGCTTGTGGGGGATGAAGAACGCCACGATAAGCATTATCGCGGTCGTGAAGACGAGTATCAGCGGGACGGTGCGTTTCATAGGAAGGGGTTCGGGGGTTTAGGGGGTCGGGGGTTCTGGTAGGAGCAGGCGTTCGGAGTCCGCCACCCGAACCCTTGAACCCTAGAACCCCTGGACCCCTTGTTCATCTCAGTATGCCGGCGTGGCCCAGCGGACCACGGTTTCGAATATCTTGTTCAGCACCGGCGCCTGCTTCGAGAGCACCGCACCCACCGTGCCCAGCACGACGGTGGCGGTGACCAGCACTATCAGCCAGAACCTTATGAAGTCCTCGCCCTTGAGCGTGCCGAGCATAATCGGCTCGGGCCGCAGATAGCACGACGCTGCGTAAATCTCCTCGCCGATCATTGTGTAGTCGCAGGCGGCTACGAAGAACGGCAACTGGGCTGTCTCGGTGGTGCCGGCAAGCTGGATGGCCCCGACCGAGTGGCCGGTCTCGGCCATGAT
>CAZVCQ010000462.1:0-2839 GCA_964626085.1 uncultured bacterium | reverse complement strand
GAGAGTGGCCTCTTCTTTCCACCGTAAATCAAGTCCCAATGTCGGGACTAGGGGGTCACGAGCAACTTGACATCGGCGTCGGGCTCAGGACGATATATGAACAATGTCGCAGCCAAAGTCCGCGAAGACCGGCCGGCTGACGCCGCGGCAGGTGCTCTTTGCCGCGGGCATCGTGGCGCTGGCCGGGCTGCTGTACCTGCCGACACTAAGCTACGACTTTGTCTGGGACGACAGGTCGCTGATTGTCGAGAACCAGGACCTGCTGGTTCCTGCGCCGTTCGGGTTCTTCGGACAGAGCTTCACGCACTGGTGGGCGGAGCAGGGGGTCGTTCCCCACAGCTACTACCGGCCGCTGGTGATTTCGAGCTACTGGCTTGAGCGGAAGCTGTCGGGCGTGAGGCCGTCCAGTTTTCATCGCACCAACGTGCTGTTGAACTGCGGGGTCGGCGTGCTCGTGGTGCTGGTGCTGGCCGAGATGCTGGCCTCGTTCTGGCCGACGTTGCTCGGCGGGCTGGCATTCGCCCTGCACCCGACACACGTTGAATCCGTGGCTTTCGTGGCGGGCCGGACCGACCTGATGATGACGTTGTTCATCCTGTCTGCCTTCCTCGCGCTGCTTCACTACCGACGGCGACCATCGAGAACGAGGTTTGTTCTGACGGTAGTCCCATTTGCCGCCGCACTCCTCTGCAAGGAGCCGGCGGTCCTGTTTCCGGTGCTTGCCTTCTTCGTACTGGCGCCCGAGTTGCGGCAACCGGCCCGGCGCGGGCGGGCGCTGGTGCTGGTCGGCGCGATGGCGGCGGTGGTGGTAGCGTACCTGGTCGCAAGGGCGGCAGCACTCACGGGCACCACTCCGTCC
The DNA here is from genome assembly GCA_964626085.1 of uncultured bacterium. Lineage (GTDB taxonomy): Bacteria > Hydrothermota > Tepidihabitantia > Tepidihabitantales > Tepidihabitantaceae > UBA2258. Next base: position 1,980 of record CAZVCQ010000462.1, on the reverse strand, counting down.
TGGGGCGAAGTCGGTCCGGGTATGCGCTTCATGCTCGCGGTCAACGCGTTCGGCCGGTATGCGTTCATGGCCGTGGTCCCGTTTGACCGCCGCATCCGATTCACCGACCCGCAGGCGCTGGCCGCGTTCGGCTGGCCGACCGTCGCGGCCGTGGTCGCGCTCGCCGCCCTGGCTTGGGCGGTGGTTCGGTTCCGGCGCAAGCCGGCGGGAACCGGCAGCCTGTGGTTCTTTCTGTTCATTCTGCCGGCCTGCAACCTGGTCCCGCCCGGGCCCTCGTACTTTTCACTGCGGATGCTCTACCTGCCGACCATCGGCGCCGTGCTGACGTTCGCCGCACTGGCGATGATGCTCCGGCGCGGACGGCAGGCCCTGGCAGTGCTCGCAGTGCTCTATATCGGCGTGATGGGGTTGGGCGCAGCCCGTTCCATGCCGGCCTGGAGGAATGAGCTGAGCCTGGACACGACCATCCTTGCGCAGTCTCCGGATGACCGGCAGGCGAGGTTTGACCTCGTACGTGTCCTGCAGGATAGTGCGGACTGGCAGGGCGCGGCGCGCGAGGTCCGCCGGGGTCTGGCTCTCGTTCCGGGCGATACCAGTGCCTGGATTCTGTTGGGCGACGTGTTGGCGCAGGAGGGCGACTTCGGCGGTGCGGCGGCGGCCTATCGCCAGGCGCTGGGCCTTGACCCGAATGCCGCCATGGTTCACAACAACCTGGGAGCGGTCCTGAACCAGGTTGGAGACCCGAGTGGCGCCGAGGGCGAGTACCGGCAGGCACTCAGGCTGCAGCCGGACCTGGCGATGGCCCACAACAACCTGGGGCAGTTGCTGGCGCTCAGGGGCAGACAGGATTCAGCCCTGGTCGAATTCCGCCAGGCTCTGCAGAGCCAGCCGGGCAATACGCGGGCACGATTCAACCTCGGCCTCGCGCTCCAGGCCTTGGGCAGGACGGAAGAGGCCAGAGTCGTCTTTCAGCAGGTGCTGCAGCAGGACCCGGGTTTCCCGGGTGCGGCCGAGCAGCTCCGGGTTCCGCCGCGGACAGGTTCGCGTTGACAACCGAGAGGAGACACGCGCCGGCCGGAGTCCGGTCAGCGGGAAATAGAGGCGAAGGGACGTGAAACCACGTCCCTTCGCGTCAATCGAGGCGGTGTTGTCTAGTGGGAGAGAACCAGCTTGCGCACTGTCGGAGTGGCCGGGTCGTCCAGGCAGCAGTAGTAGATACCCTCGGGAAGCCTGCGTCCGCGGTCATCATTGCCGTTCCAGGTTGCGGAAGCGGCGCCCGACGCCGATGCCTGCGTCCGGAGCGTGCGGACCCGGTTGCCCGCCACGTCGAACAATGTGAAGGTACAGCTCGGGCCGGCCACGCGCTCCGCGCGAATGGTCGCGCCGGTTCGGACGATGCTCGGACTGACGGTCAGGGCCGTTCGCATCTGCCCGGGTCGGCCGGGTTCGGCTACGCCGACATTGGTGAAGATGAACTTCACCTGTGCCTCGGTCGGCGCGCCGGGGATGATGTACCAGCTATCGGACACGGGCATGTGGATAGGCAGCATGCTGGCCGAGTCGTCTTGCCGGTAGTGGAACATGATGTCCATCGGGTTGGCTAACATCGGGGGGGTGAGGACGGACGAGTCCACGACCATGGTATCGCCCCCCCAACCCGTGGTTATGTATATGCGGAAGCCGCCTCCAATATCCATAATGGTCACCGAGTCCCCGTAGACCAGGTGGCTGCCGGTTGACAGCACGCCGGTAGTCAGGACATCTGCATGGGCGAGCGGCACGAATGCACCGACCAGCAGCAGCGCAAACAGCGGCGCCGCGCTTCGTACGACGGTCTTTCTTTTCACAGTACTCCTCCGTTATGTTTGCCTGAGGTCTGTCGTCTGAGGAGTCTAGTGCCGCCGTTCCGCTTGTCAAGCGCGCCGTTGCCCCCTAATCCGCACGTAACGAGTTGATCGTGGTCCTGTCGGCAGGAAGCAA
>CAZVCQ010000461.1:0-2842 GCA_964626085.1 uncultured bacterium | reverse complement strand
CCAATCCGATACCGGGATGACCGGCCGCAAGCTGATTGTCGATACCTACGGCGGCAGGATCGCCCACGGCGGCGGCGCGTTCTCCGGCAAGGACCCAAGCAAGGTCGACCGTTCCGCTACCTACATGGCCAGGTACGTCGCCAAGAACTGCGTGGCCGCCGGCCTGTGCAAAGAGATAGCGGTGCGGCTGGCCTACGTCATCGGCCGGGCCGAGCCGACCGACGTCTCGGTTGACACGTTCGGCACCGGGCTCATCGACGATGAGAAGCTGGTCAAGCTGATTCGCGACGTGTTTCCGCTGAAGCCGCGGGAGATGATTCGCTACCTGAACCTGCTCAAGCCGATTTACCAGGCGACGTCGGCCTACGGCCACTTCGGTCGCGAGCCCTACACGAAGAAGGCGGGTAAGCAGACGTTGGAGTTCTTCAACTGGGAAAAGACCGACAAGGCGGCCGAGCTGCGCCGCGCGCTGAAATAGGAAAGTGCGAACTACGAGTGCCGAACGACGAACTGCCGGAGCCGGGCCGCGACGCGTGTCTGGTACGGTCCGTCATTCGTCATTTCCACTTCGAACTTAGTCATTACTGTGAACGGAGGTACTGTGGATTGTGACGTCAAAGACCTGGGGCTGGCGAAGACCGGTAAGACCAAGATAGAATGGGCCGGCCGGTTTATGCCGGTTCTGGCTGAGATTCGGAAGCGGTTCGAGAAGCAGCGGCCGCTCAAGGGTGTACGGATGAGCTGCTGCCTGCACGTTACGTCCGAAACCGCGAACCTGGTGCGGACCCTCAAGGCCGGCGGCGCGAACGTGCGGCTTTGCGCCTCCAACCCACTCTCGACCCAGGACGAGGTGGCGGCTTCGCTGGTCAAGGACTACGGCATTCCCACCTTCGCCATCAAGGGGGAGAATCGGAACCAGTACTTCCGGCACATCGAGCAGGCGCTCGCCCACGGGCCGATGATCACCACCGACGACGGCGCGGACCTGATATCGACCCTGCACAAGGAGAAGGGCAAGCGGCTGGCGGCAGTTCTCGGAGGGACCGAGGAGACCACGACCGGAGTCATCCGCTTGCGCAGCATGGAGAAGGACGGCGTGCTCGCGTTCCCGGTCATCGCGGTCAACGACTCAGAGACCAAGTTCATGTTCGACAACCGCTACGGGACCGGCCAGTCGTCGCTCGACGGTATCCTGCGGGCCACCAACATCCTGTTCGCCGGCGCGACCTTCGTCGTCTGCGGCTATGGCTGGTGCGGCCGGGGTGTGGCCTCCCGGGCGAAGGGCATGGGCTCGGACGTCATCGTCACGGAGGTCAACCCGGTGCGCGCGCTGGAGGCGCGGATGGACGGATTCCGGGTGATGAAGCTGGTCGACGCCTGCAAGGTAGGCGACCTGTTCATAACCGTCACCGGCGACATCAACGTGATTGACAAGCAGCACATGCTGGCGATGAAGGACGGTGCGATAGTCTGCAATTCAGGTCACTTCGACGCGGAAATCAACAAGGCCGCGCTGGACAAGATAACGAAGTCGAACCGCGAGCTGCGGAAGTTCTGCGTCGAGCACGTACTGACGAACGGCAAGCGGCTGATCCTGCTCGCCGAGGGCAGGCTGGTGAATCTCTCCGCGGCCGAAGGCCACCCGGCAATGGTCATGGACATGTCTTTCGCCAACCAGGCCGTGGCCGCCGAGTACATCCTGAAGAATAGAGGCAAGCTCGAGAATCGAGTCTACAAGGTGCCCGAAGACCTCGACAAGAGAATCGCCGAGGTCAAACTGCGGACACTCGGCATCAAGATCGACAAGCTGACCCCGGAGCAGGCTGAGTACATCTCGAGCTGGCAGCACGGAACGTGAGGAAAGTAGAAAGTCCAGAGTAGAGACGACGAAGTCCTGAGTCACATGGACGAATGAACGGACGGGGCCTTCGGGCCCCGTTCTCTGTTGTCCGGGGTCAGTAGTCCAGCGCGCGTAATCGAGGGGCCGTCTGCATCAGAAGACCACGACGATATCCGCACTGACGACTTTCAGGGTCACCTGTCGGATGCCGCTCGCGCGCTTGGCATAGCAGCGGATGCGGTAGTTGTACCGGGAGGCGGGTTCGAATGCGACGATATCACGGGGCGAGCGTTCGGCTCGATGGTTGTTTCCTTCCCAGACGAAGACGATGACCTCAAGGGTCGCCATCCGGTCGTCACGGAACGACTCTCGGTCGGCATCGGACATACCCTTGAAAACGCTGCCGGCTATCTCGACGTGTGAGTGGAAACTGCCGGCAAACCTTAGCCGCATCCTGCGAGCCAACTCGCGGCGCCGCCGGGCCAGCCGACCGATAGTCGGCCAGTCCTTGAACGTGATGCCGGTGCGGGTCTTGCTGCCTCCCCGGTAGAAGCACGAACGGCGCACTGTGAACCGGTGGCTGCGGTCGAGCCGGCCGAAAAGCAGCCCGTATGTTTCCTTCTTGAAGCTTGCCTCGTAGCCCTCGCGGGCGAGCCGGCACAGCTCGCGCACGGCGGCTTCTTCGAACAAAACCGGGCCGCGAAAGCGGAAGGGATGTCGGCGGGCGACGCAGTCCCACTCCGCGTCCCATTCAGATGGTGTGCGTCTCGTGCCCACGGTTCGATTCTAGCAGCCTCGGCCGGAGCCTCAAGTCGTGCGGGCCAGTCAGGCAACGCCCGATGATGGCGCTATGGGTCGGACCAGGGAGGCGGATCGGTGACGGACGATTCTCGTTCCGTGACCGGAAGGGACGACGGACTAGGAGTCCGGCCGAAAAGTCTTGACAAGCGTCCTGTTCTATGTTAGTATTGGTTCATCGTTGAGCAGCCGGTAGACAGCCCG
>CAZVCQ010000460.1:0-2851 GCA_964626085.1 uncultured bacterium | reverse complement strand
GCCGTCCATCGGCAATGCCTCGATTCGGCCGGTCAGCTACCCATGGGAAATGCTCCCAAGGTAGCTGCCGCGCACTCATCCTCGCCGGCTGCGGCCGCCTCGCCGGCATCACCAGGAAACAGCCGAGACCCTGGAGGCTCATCGGATAGCTGCTCTGGAAGCAACCTCGGAGGCTGCGGTCACCGTTCCTCACCGAGCTTACTCAGGGGCATACCGGAGGGCAACGGCCGGAGCTTCCACCTCCGCTTACCGCCCCGCTTCGGCCCAAGCTCCCGTCCCCGCTCCTCCCCGCGCTCCTGACCACGTTCCTCCGGAGACTAAGGACCAAGGACCTCCGAGGACGGCTGTGGAGACTAGTCCGAAGGCAACCTCCGGAGCCACCTCGGCGGCTAACTCGGATACAATTCGGCAGGCTGCTCCCGGGGTGCGGGGTCGAGTTAGCGGTCTTCCGTCTAAGACGATAAGCCACAAGCAGATAAGCTTGACAACTCGCTCCACGGCTTGGATACTACAACGTATCCAAGACCAGAGGTAAACCATCCCCGACTTCTCCAAGAGCACGTTCGTCCTCGGGCCTGAGCTTGGCGCGCGGCTCAAGGCGTTGCGCAAGCACCGCGGCCTGTCCCTGCGCAGCGTCGCGATGCTGATGGACCGACCGGGAACCGGGTCACATACCCAGTTGTCGAAGCTTGAACGCGGTGACACGCCTCACGTATCGGTCGGGCTGCTGCTCGACTACCTGCGTGCCTGTGGAGCCAAGCCACAGGATGTTGCCGCGCTCTTCGAACCCTACCTCTCCCTGCCGCCGGTGCCGAGGACCAAAGGCGATACCGCGGTCAAGAAGCTGCTCGAGGTCCTGCCGGAGAAGGAGCAGCGGCAGATGCTTGCCTGGGACAGAGGAATCACTAAGGCGCGGGAAGAACGCGCTGCAGCCGAGCCGGGCAAGAAGAAGCCACGGGTCGAGACCGCTCAGCAGCGGGTCTTCCGCGTCGTCTGGTCGTTCGTCCACGCCAACTGGAGCGAAGTCTTCGAGCAGAAGCTCTACGAGACGATGCTCAAACTGAAAGACGAAGTACCGAAGAGCCGGCGCCGATTCGCCTGCGACATCGGCCGCCGGTTCTTCAGTATCCTGACCCGGTACTATGCAAGCGCTGCCCGCAGACGGGGCGCGCTCGACCGCATCGAGCGCCGGGCAGCGGAAGAAGGGTTCTCCAGGGAAACTATCGCCGCGCTCCTTGACGCCGCGACCCAGTCATACAACCAGTTGCTTCTCTCGGGCCGGCTCGACTGGGAACCAACGCAGGAGGAGATAATCAGGCGCCGCGGCCAGGCACCAGCGGTGCTCAAAGCCGAGGCGAGGATGGACATCGAAGAGGCGAAACCGGTGAGCGAAGGGAACCGGGCGCAAGGTCTCATCCGGGCGATGGTCCAGATGGCGGTCAACGCGAAGCTTGAAGAGCAGAAGCTCGACCACTACTTCGTCAAACGGCACTACCAAGCCTGGCTGGACCGTCTGGTCCAGATTGCGCTCGCGCACGGCACGGACTCCGCCGAATGGCAGGCCGAAGTGGACGCCACCGCCCCGCACCTCCACGACGAGGCTTTTGCCCGCCAGATGGCCGCCCTCGCCGCCGCGACCTTCGAACGGTGGAAGGTCAAGCTGCGGCCAAAACCATAGGCTGCCACCGCCGGGCTACACCAGCCTCCGCCGCACAGAAGGGGCGGGCTCTCGCCCGCCCCGGCCGGTCTCTCCGTTCTGCTTTCTGTGACTCTACCTCAGCCTCAACCTCAGCCTCTTCTCGCTACCTCGTCACCACGACGACTGTCCGCTCAGGGTGCTTGACATCCTCGGCTGTGGCCGATATTCTCTCTCATGATCAAGCTGACCATCGTGCGGAAGCTCACTGATGCCGAGAAAGAACTGCGCCGGATGGAGGTTCGCCTCAAGAAGCACGTATCGCGAGGACGGAAACGGCCGTTCACCGAGTTACGCGGGCTCTGGAAGGAAGCGGGGGCCATCAGCGAAGAGAAAGTCAGAAAGGCCGAGATCCATCGTCCAGGCGTGATGGTGCCGCCTTCACGTGGCCTGCAGCGGTTGACGCGTCCGATAGCGTCGCTAAACTTGGTTTGAAAGGAAAGCGCATGCATCACAGCAAGTTCACGGCCGTGATAACAAAGGAAGAGAACTGGTACGTGGACCGCTGCCTGGAACTCGACGTGGTCAGCCAGGGCAAGACGATAGAAGAGACACAGGCCAACCTCAAAGAAGCGGTCGAACTGTACCTTGAGAGCTTCGGCTCCGACGACCAGCCGCAGAGCCTCGGCGAGATGGTGCTCTACCCGCTGGAAGTAGCAGTCGGTGCCTAGGCTGCCCGTCATATCCGGAAAGCAGTTGGTGGCTGCTCTGAAGGAACCGGATTCGAGGAGGTTCGACAGCGTGGAAGTCATGTCAGTATGCAGAAGGGCAGCCACCGAACGGTTGTGCCTCTGCACCCTGATCTCAGCCGAGGAACCTTGCTGGCGATTCTGAAGCAGTCCGGCCTCTCCCGCGACGATCTCGCAAGACTCCTCTAGACTGCGCGTCGCCGCCGGTTGCGAACTGAGCGGGGCGGGCTTTTGCCCGCCCCGCTCCTAACTGCTCACTCCTACCTGCTAACTCCTCCTCACCTCGTCACCACGACCTTGGTAACGCTCGACGCATCACGCAGTACGCTTGATGCCGAACGCACGAAGTAGATGCCCGGGCTGAGGCGGCTGATGTCGTTGGCGCCTGGTTTCAGGTCTAGAACCTCTCGTCCGCTGATGTCGAGGAGCGAGCTTGCGCTTGTGCTTGGGCGCTCTGCCAGGACCA
>CAZVCQ010000459.1:0-2869 GCA_964626085.1 uncultured bacterium | reverse complement strand
CCGTCGGGCGCGAAATCCAGTCGATCCTGTGACTCAATGTCGGGTTTAGGGACTCCCCGCCGCCTTGACATCCGCGTTCATATCGGTAGCATTCGCCTGATGGTGAACCCCGAACCCCGTCCGGCCTTGACTGATTCTGAGTCAAGATGTCCCCGAAACTCCCAGGAAAGGAACGTGACATGACGACGCGTCACTCTCTCTCCAGCGGCGCTGCAGTGAGGACAACATGTCCGCTGCTCGTAGCCGCCATTCTACTCGCCGCGCACGGACAGAGTCTTGACTGGAAGGGACTCCCTAGTGTGTATGCCGGCGCCCAAGTGCTTCAACCCGACCAATTCAAAGAGGCGAGTGACGTATTTTCGGGCGATATACTCAGCGCATTCCCAACGTTGACGGGCCGCTTCACAAGTGACTTGGAACGCAAGGTGTTCTTGGGTTCTGCTGAGGCCGACAGTCTCCGTAGATTGCTTCGGACCCGCCGACCGGGTCTGCTCGCCACGCCCTACGTCATCAAGCTGTCCGAGATGTTACCTGAGTATGACGTTGAGGAGCAAGCCTTCGTGCTGAAACTCGGCACGGAGAACCTCCTCGGCTGCAGGCTGCCTTCCGACGCGCCTTATCAAGAGGTTGAGGCACTGAAACGCTACCTCCGACATACGGTGCCGTACTGGACTCCGGACGGCAGAACAGAGGAACGGGAAGCAGCCAATGGTCGTGCCAAGGATATCTGGTTCGATGATCTGCCGCCAGTGTCTGCTTCGAACTCACTCTACGCATTCTACCGGCGTCTGAAGGTGCGGATACCGGACGCCGATCAGGCACTGACGCTGGAACGCAAGAGGGAAAGTGTGTCCGCGTGGCTGGGTTTCCAACTGACCGGTGAAGTCCACAAGTCGTCGAAAGGTTGGGACGAATACTCCGCTGCCCTTTGGGGCGGCACGTGGTATTCGTTGAAGGCCGAGAAACCAGCGATCTTCCTGGTCGACCCCTCCGGCGTAGTTCTACTTAATAGGCAGTACTAGAGTCCTACCTGATGAGAAACTGAGCCACGATACCGCGCCGGCCCGGCGCGCGGGCGTCTCCAGTGACGCCATCCGTTTGACGCCCCCCCCTGACGCCTCCTGTCTGACGTCCATCTCCCCTCGCTCGCCTCGCTGTCCTTGCCGGTTGACTTGCCGTTCTGCCTGCAATAGTCTCTACTGCCGATGTCAAATCGCCTCGCGAATGAAGCCAGTCCGTATCTCCGCGACCACGCGGAGAACCCGGTCGACTGGTATCCGTGGGGCGAGGAGGCACTCGCCAAGTCCAAAGCCGAGGACAAACCGATCTTCCTCTCCATCGGCTATTCGGCCTGCCACTGGTGCCACGTGATGGTGAATTAGGGACGGTGAATTAGGGACAGTCACCTATTAGGCGATGTCTCAGCCGACGCACGGTCGTCTCCACGATGTTCGGCTCACGGCTGACGGCGGCGCGCAGGATGCGCGTGAGTAGCCAGACAGAAGAGACCCTCTCACTTCGTTCAGGGTGGCTCAGCGCCGGTTTCCAGTTCCCAGTGACCAGTGTCCAGTGTCCAGTAGCTGAGAGATTCCTCCACTCCGCTTCGCTACGGTCGGAATGACATTACTCTCGACGTTCCTCCCCCCACTTTGCCATTTCCCCTTTCCCCTTCGCATCTTGGCGTTCTTGGCGTACTTGGCGGTTCTATTCCGGTTTCCGGGTCTCCCGACGGGCGTTGACTGCGGTCGGGGTTTTGGGTAATCTGATGCGTGGCACGCATTAAGGTCCTTTCGGTCGGCGTGGACGTACTGTTCCTGAAAGAAGGTAAGTACGTCGTCGCCTACGCTCCTGCACTGGAGTTGTCTTCCTACGGCCGCAACGAACAAACAGCAAGGAAGGCATTTGACGAGGCCGTCAGCATTTTCCTCGAGGAAACCGAGCGGAAGGGGACGCTGGAGCGGGTGTTACTCAAGCTCGGTTGGACCCTGTCCCGGAACCGGTACGAGCCGCCCCGCTGGACTGCCGGGGAGCTGCTGCGTCTTTGCCGGGCGAGGCCGATGCTTGATTCGGTGACCGAGGACGTCAGAATACCACTGGCAGCCGCAACGTAGTCGGGTACATCCCTGAAACAGGTCCAGACCGCGCTGTTCCGGAGGTTCCTGAAGAGTCTGGGCATGGTGCACAAGCGAACGAAAGGCAGCCACGAGATATGGGACTACCCCGATGATTCGAAACTCGACCGGCCAGTGGTGTTCCGTGGAGACGAGAAGGAAATCCCGCCTTCTCACATCAGGACAAATCTCAGCACCCTGGGCTTGAGTTCCAGGGAGTTCGAGGAACGCGTCCGGAAGCTCTAAGCCCCGTACAAGAGTCCGCAGCCCCAAGACCCACGTACTGCGCGCGAGTTTCCAGTTACCAGTTGCCAGTGTCCAGTAGCTGAGAGATTCCTCCACTCCGCTTCGCTACGGTCGGAATGACATTACTCTCGACGTTCCTCCCCCCACTTTGCCATTTCCCCTTTCCCCTTCGCATCTTGGCGTTCTTGGCGTACTTGGCGGTTATCATATCTGTGCCGTCTGCGGTTCTCCTCTCCGTCTCCGCGTCTTGGCTTCTGACTCTTGCCTTCTGACCTTTGACTTCTGACCTAACGTGCAATAGTCTCTAGTACTCATGCCCAACCGCCTCGCGAACGAAGCCAGCCCGTATCTCCGCGACCATGCGGAGAATCCGGTCGACTGGTATCCTTGGAGCGATGAGGCGCTGGCCAAGGCCAAGGCCGAGGACAAGCCGATATTCCTGTCCATCGGCTATTCGGCCTGCCACTGGTGCCACGTGATGGCCCGCGAGTCGTTCTCCGACCCGAAGATTG
>CAZVCQ010000458.1:0-2882 GCA_964626085.1 uncultured bacterium | reverse complement strand
GGTCAAAGACTGTCGGCCTGAGATGGATTTTACAGGGAAATCCGGACTTGACCGGAAAGGGCTACGGATAGAGCAACTCGCCGAGCAACTCCGGAAGCAATTCACCAGGCTATCGGGAGAGCAAAGGACAGAGCAACCGGGACGGCAACTCAGACCGCAATGGTCGGAGCGGTTTCGAGAGCAACGGACGGAGCAACGGGCACAGCAACTCTGAGAGCAGCCGGGACCGCAATAGTGAAAGTGACTCGGGCCGCAACGGTCTGAACAACGGGGAAAGCAACGGCCGGAGCAACGCGGAGAGCAACTTGGACAACAACTGAGAGAGCCACGGACACCGGAGGGGAGTTTCGTAAGGGCTGAATAAGGAGTTGTGAAGGCAGGAGTTAGAGCGATTCAGACCTCGGTGAGGCTGTATCCTCTGGGTAAACCTCTGGCATGGGCTCGGGAGCGAGGGATGCCGGTTCCGTGGCCCCGCTGACGTCCGAACCAGGCAGCGACCGGGCTCAGCCAACCTCGTACGCGAGCAGTTAGTGCAATCGCCGTTGACATCCACCGTCGCCGTGGTAACATGACCGCAATGCGAGGCGCATTTCACGTGCCGGCATCATCCCGTCACATCTTGACATATGTTGTGCCGATCCTGCTCGCGCTGGCAATCCCCGCCTTCGCGCTGCAGGTCGCGAACCCCGGACTGACTCGCAGCCTTCCTCCTGAGGATTTGGCCGCACTCGACTCACAGGGGATGGTCGCGTACACAACGACTGACTCCGAGATGTTCAACATCTATTACGATGCCGCCGACGAGGACTTGCCTGTCTTCGTCACAACCGACCTGGCCTTGCACACGTTCCACGTCCTATTCGACTTCGCGCTGCGTGACGCCGAGAGAACCTACTTCTATCCTGCGGTTGAGACGATGCTGCGCCGGCTGGTCGCGCATCAACTCAGGTTATGTGAAGCCGGCTACCCGGACGTTGTTCGGACGGCGGCCAGAGATAACGTCACATTCCTGTCGGTTCCGTTTGACATCATCGACACCGCCTACCACCACATTCCGGCGTTCGCGGACGAGAAGGCCAGGACCGAAGTCGCATTGATAGACGCCGCGTCCGGCATTCGTAGATCTCCGACACTCGGATTCGAGGAAGACTACACACAGTACAAGCCTCGCGGCCACTATACCCTGAGCGACCGCCTGCAGCGCTACTTCAAGGCAATGATGTTCCTCGGCAGGATGACGTTCTACCTGTGCCCAGATGGCGACAGCAACGCGGGCATCGAACCGACGCGCCGCGCATTGTTGCTGTGCGATGCTTTCCGCGACTCGCCTGCCGACAGCGCCAAGTCAGTCCTCGCGGCGTGGCGAAAGGTCTATGAGCCCACTGCCTGGATGGTGGGCAAGGCTGACGACTTGTCGCCGCTGGACTATCTGTCGCTACTGGACGGCATGCGTGCCGGAACTCCGGTCGCCAGATGGGTCGCGAACCGGGAGAACGTCCTTGCCTTCATTGCCGCAGCAAAGGCCCTGCCCAACCCCCAGATAGCATCGATTCCGCTGCTCTACACAGAATCACTGAGCACGACCAAAGGCATGAGGCTAATGGGGCAGCGGTTCTTGCTCGACTCGTATGTCTTCGGCGAACTCGTGTTCCCGAAGGTCGGGACCTGGCCGGATAACCCGCGGCTGCTCCCGATGGGGCTCGACGTAATGGCTGCCCTTGGCTCGCAGCGGGCGCGGCATCACCTGCTGGACACTTATCACGAGGACCGTTTCGACAACTATGTCAGCCAGCTCGACGCTGTGACAGGCGAACTCGCGCGTATGAGCGACACGAGATGGCACAGCACGGTGTTCCTCCAGTGGTTGTATGCGCTGAAACTGAATCTCGAGCCGGTTGGGCAGTTCCGCGAGGGTGCGACAATCCCGCTCTTTGCCCGAAGCCGGGCCTACGCCGACAAAGCGCTGATGACAGCCTGCGGCTCATGGGCCGAACTACACAGAGATGTCATCTTGTACTCGGAACAGATGTATACTGCGTATGGTTGTATGCCGCCACCTCCACCGAAGCACCAAGCGTATGTCGAGCCCAAGCCGCGCGTATTCGGGGAGATTACCAGCATGGCCGACGGTTTGAAGAAGAAGTTGTCAGATGCCAGGGTTGCCAATGAGCACACACTCAAAGCCTGTGAGAGGTTGGGCGACGTATCACGAACCCTAAGCCGGCTTGCTCAGAAGGAACTCGACGACATCGACCTCAGCGAGGACGACATCGAGTTCTGCCACGACATCGGGTCGCATATTGGAGGCATCACCAACGAGATGTTCAGAGCCGTGCCTCTTGATAGTGACCCGATGTTTACCCGACTTAGAACAAGGCCCGAACCGATACCCGTTGTTGCCGACGTAGCGACGGACCCGAACAAGGACCAAGTGCTGGAAATCGCGGTTGGGAACCCGTGCAGACTGTATGTGCTGATTCCATTCTACGGAAAGACGTATCTCGCAGTCGGTTCCTGCTTCTCATACTACGAGTTCCCGAAGCCGGCCAGCCAGCGCATGACCGACGAGGAATGGCGCGCACTCGACCCCAAGCCGCCAATGCCCAAGTGGACGCGCAGCCTCGTGCGCAAGTGACCGGACGGGGCTGATCGGCCGTGGCCGAGTCGCTGATTCCGAAGCACGGCGGCTATCGGAAACTGAAGAGCTTTTAGGTGGTCAAGTTGGTCGAGACGATGATGACAGCCGACAGCTTCCGGCTTGCAGCTTACGGCCATCGGCTGACGGTCAGGGAGCAAGGAAGGGACACAAGTGAATGACAATCTGCCTGAGCGGAGGGCCACGGGCTCCGAGATTGTGTTCTATCAGACCGAGGACGGCAGGG
>CAZVCQ010000457.1:0-2885 GCA_964626085.1 uncultured bacterium | reverse complement strand
ACCCCAGCGGTACTCCGTCCCGACGAGCAGGGCGACCATCACCGTTATCGGCACCGCCAGGAACAACCGGAAGAATACGGACGCGCGATTGCGCGGTCCTTCCGGGCAATCGACGGTCAGGCTGACCGGATACGGTTCGCCGGAGGCGTCCATCAGACTTTCATTCCCGGCACGACCGGCTCGCGCTGCCCGGCCCAGCCCCGAGTGTCTTGCGCGTCGCCGCGTTGCTCTATCTGCTTGTCAGCGAGCTTGAATTGGAATGGAACTCTCACTTTCATCTCGACCGGCTTCCCGTCCCTGGTTCCGGCAGCGAACTTGGATACATGCACCGCCTGCAGAGCGGCCTCGTCGAGCGAGGCATTACCCGAAATGACCACGAGGCTGCACCGGCGCATCACGCCGTCGGCGCCGACCGTTACTTCCACGATCGCCTTGCCCTCGACGCCGGCCTTGCGCGCCTCCTCGGGGTAGGTCGGCTGTACCAGGCTCTCCGCCTTGGGCGGAACCTCATTGCTGGCTACCGGGGTGGTTTGGGGCTGCGAACCACACGCGCAAAGCACAAGCACCAACCCGGCCAGAGTCAGGGTCGCTCTCATTTTGACCTCCTCTTGTCCGGACCTGCTAATTCACTGCCTCAGCGCCCGCCCGAGGCACGGCCGCCAACTCCGGCTTCGCCGGCGCGCGCACCACTACTTCCGGCATCATGTTCAGAGTCACGACCACCTCGGGCATCACCAGGTGCCCGGGCGCGGTCACCGCCACCTCGGGCGCTACGACGAGCCTCGGCTGACCGGCCACGTCACGGACTTCAACCGTGTAGGAAGAACTGGTCTGTCCGGAACTGGCCAATGCCCACGCCGCCGCGGCAACCAGCGCCCCGACAATCGCCACCAGGAATGCTGTCTTCATTTCTTCTCCTTAGCTGCCTCGCGCCGTTGCGCCGCGTCCTCGCGGTCAGCCTTGCGCCGCAATGCGTGTATCTTCTCGATGTTCAGCCACGGCCGCATCACCTCATAGAAACTGTCGTCGGTAACGTACCGGCGGCTGAATCTCCTCACCTCGGTCGCAATCTCGTCCTTTGACTTGCCGGACCAGATCAACTGCCCGGCCCGGTCAAAGGCGAACTCGTGGAAGGCGCCGCTGAACGCCTGCATCGCCAGGTACGGGTCCTTAATCCACACCGCCCGTTCCACCGCGGCCCCGTCCTTCTTCAGCAGCGAGTACAGCGCCTCCTTGCTGTCCACGACGACGTTCATCCAGTCCGTCTTCCAGACTTCGAGCTGCATTGCGCGCTTCTTCGGCGCAATCACCTCGCACCCTTTCACCGCGCCCGGCTCGTAGATCATCACCCATATCTTCAGGCCCCGCTTCGCCGCCGCCTCCAGGTCGCCCCGCAGGTGCACTAGCGGCCTCGGGAAGATGTCGACCAGGGCAACGCCCTTGGCCTCGCGCAGCATCGTCTTGGCCCTGCCGTAGACCTGGTCCGGCGTGTTGAGCTGGTATATCCCGCCCTCGACCGCGCCCGCGGTCAGGCCCTTCAACTCCTCTTCCAAGTGGCCGCGCATTGTGTCCAGCCGTCGCTTCATCCCCTCGAAGAACTCGCCCACCGGCAGGGCGGTGTAGGTCCGTCCCCGGCCGGTCTCATCCACGATAATCGCGCCCTTCTTATGCAGGGCGTCCAGTGCCTTGTAGGTGTTCGGCACCGGCTTGCCCGCGAGCCGCGCAATCCGGTACCCGGTAGCCTTCGGTTCCTTCAGCAGGGCAACGTACACCGCCGCCTCGGCGCCCGAGAAGCCAATCTCAGTCAGATGGTCAATCACACTTTCTTTCATCTTCTAGTCCTTGAGTTCGTTGTTCGTAACAACCATTAGTAATTAAAGACTACTAATATCCCCTCCGGTGTCAACAACTATTTTCGAGCTCGCTTAGAGGCAGAGTCGCGCAATCGATGCGACCCCAAGTCGGAGAGGGTCTTCAGTTTGGAGTTAGGGTCGGCCGCCGTGCTTTGACAATTCCGGGCGTCCATTGGCTTGACCATTCTCCCTTCCTGCCCTAGAATCGGCCAACCGAAGGGAGCATAGATGAACTGCGCGAAGTGCGGCAAAGAAGTTCCGGATGACGCGAAGATCTGTCCGGCCTGCGGCGCGGACCCGGCCCCGCAGCCGGTCTCGACCGCGCCGGTGGTCGACGACAGCAAAGACTGGCTGGTCGCCCTGCTGCTGTCGATATTCCTCGGGCAGCTCGGGGTAGACCGGTTCTACCTCGGCTACATCGGGCTCGGGGTCCTGAAGCTGCTGACCGGAGGAGGGTGCGGCATCTGGTGGTTGGTAGACGTCATCATGATTGCCACCGACAGCCTGAAAGACGCCAACGGGAGGCCGTTGCGCAAGAAGCCATAGCCACCCGCCGGCAACATCGCGACCAGGCACTGCTGCTCTGCGCGGCGGTTGCGTTACTCGCAACAGTGCCGCCGTCGTTGGTAGAGCGGCTGCCTTCGGTCTGCCTGAACCGGCACATATTCGGGTTCTGCCCGGCCTGTGGCAGCCTGCGGGCGCTGGTCTACCTCTTCCACGGCGCGCTCGGCCAGGCGCTCGAGTACAACCCCAACTGCCTGCTTACCGGGCCGATTCTCGTTCTTCTCCTGCTTGCCAGCCTTCGGCGGACGGCGTTCCGTTCGAAGGGCCGTGAAACCGGTCTCGGGCCGGGGCGATTCTGACAACTCAGTGGGTTGGTGCGCGGAGAAGCGCACGCGAGCGTCTGGACGAGGATGTGGTTGTCCCCGCAACCGTTGCAGCAATGGATAGAGCGATCGGGGGTGAGTAACTCCGGAGGGTCAAGTCCGGATTTCCCTGTAAAATCCATCTCAGGCCGACAGTCTTTGACCG
>CAZVCQ010000456.1:0-2896 GCA_964626085.1 uncultured bacterium | reverse complement strand
GCGACAACCGTGACAACTCTGAGGACGGCCGGTTCTGGGGGCCACTCGACCTGCACAACCTGCGCGGGAAACCGCTGGTACTCTATTTCTCGTCGGATGCGGCGCCGAATATCGCCCGCATCATCATCTCGCCGTGGGCCATCCGTTTCAATCGCATCGGCCGGATCATCAGGTAGTTCCGTCCTGAGAGCCGTCGCGCGTCGCCGGTTGACAGTTCGGAGATTCTGAGCTACATTCGGTCAAGATGAGCGTGACTCTCAGGCGACTCTCTCTCATTCTGTTCGTGGCGCTGGCACTACCGGGATGCGGCCACCGCTTCCGCAACGTCGAGCCCTGGGTCTGGCCCGGGGCCAATCGGTTCAACACGCTTCTTTTCGCCCAGGCCGGGACCCGGCCGGTATCGGGGCTGCGCTATGTTGAGGAATGGGATGCGGAGTGGTTTGACGTGCCGGCGATGGAGCCGACGCCGGCAATCGCGCACGCCGAGCATCGGCCGCTGGTCATCGACCTCGACCGCGACGGCCGGTTGGAGATTGTGACCTCCCCGCTGGCCCGATCGCCCGTTGCGATACTGAACGTGGACGGTGCGCTCCTTTCCGGTCGTGCCCGGGGCGGCACGGACTGGGATTTGATCCAGAGCGACTCGGCACGCATCGTCGCCGGTGACAGCGCCGGCTGGATGCTGCTACCCGAGTCGACTCGGGCCCAGCACGGTGCCAGCCCGTTGGCGGTGCGACTCAATCAAAGGCTGGTCCTGCTCGATGTCGTGCGCGTGCCGAGACTTCGTCACCCCAGCCGGATGCTTGAATGTCGGGATGGCGTTGACGGTATGCTCCTCTGGAGCTATGAGTTCGGGGCGCGGCCGGACCTGATGGCCGTCGCCGACCTGAACTCCGACGGCAGCGACGAACTGCTGGTAACAACCTACGGCGATGGTAACGGCGCCGTCGCGAACGGGACCCGTGACCGTGATTCCTGCTACTGCGTTGCTCTGCGCGCCGACGGCACGCGGCTCTGGCAGCGCGGATTCGGCGCGCATCCGTTCACCGGCTGCCTGGCTGGCGTCGCCGACCTGAACCGGGACGGGAAGCAGGAGGTGTTCGTCGCCGTATACTCCTGGCAGGACGATTTCGGCGGGCTGGCGGTCCTGGACGGTGCTACCGGAGAGGTCATCGTCAAGTCGCCGGGGCCGGACTCGTCGCCGGCGTCTTTCGTTTCCGCCGGCTGCGCCGATATCGATGGCGATGGCCGGCAGGAACTGGTGGCTACGGTTTGCGGTGCGAAGGCCGAGGCGCTGGTCTACCGGCTCGAGGGAAACAAGCTCGAGCTTGCTGCGCGCAGCGCACTCGGCGAAGCCCGCGACTCAAACGAGGTGAGTAAGAGCCGGTTGCATGCCATTTGCGACCTGGACGGAGACGGGAAGTGCGAGTTGGTCGTGTCGCACTACCGAAAGCGGATGATATGCCGCGACCCGATGTTCTACCCGTCGACCTGCGATTCGTGCGGCCTGCTGGTGCTGGGGTCGGACCTTCAGAAACGGCAGGAAATCCCGCTGCCGGTGCGCTGCCAGGACGTGACACTCGGAGACGTGATCCCGGGCGGGAACATCGAACTGCTGGTCATCACCGACCGGCTACGCCTCTACTCGATGCAGGCCGACTAGCGGCGGGTGACCGCAGCCCGCCCTTGCGCACAGGCAACGCCGCCCGGTGCGTCGGACCTCCGCATCCTGTACTTCACATTCTGCGTTTTGGTTTCCTGCGGTCTGCCGCTACAGTGCCAGTTTGACGAGAATACGGCCCGTATCCATCAGGAACTCGAGGCCGTCCTTCATTCCCTTCAGCTTGTCCGCATCCCACCGGGCGAGTACGATGTCGGCGTCGAGCCTGCCCCGTACATTCCTGACCTTGACCACCAGCGGCTGTCCGAATTCGGGTCGAGCGAGAACCTGACTCAGCGTACTGACAAACTGCACTGCGTAGGTTCCAGGTGCGGCCGCGTACATCAGGTACTCGCGAGGGTCGAGCAGCAGGCTGCCGCCTTCGTCGTAGATCTTCGGAAAGAGCGCCGGCTTGAGGCCCGTGTCGCCGGCGTCGATAACCAGGCCGGAATACTGGTGGAGGAATTCAAGCGCAGGTTGGGAAAGGCCGTCGGCATTGATGTCACCCGGCCGCGGGCCGGCAGCAGACCGCGGCATCAGGGCACCTGCGACCCCGGAGTCGCCATAGAGACTGCACTCGAGCTCAACCTCGACCGTACCACCGAGGGAATCGCGCCTGGCCGGGCGGCTCGGGCGCGCGCCTTTGATGATGTCCTCGACGCGCTGGTACACGGAGTCGTGTTCGGCCATGAAGTCCTGGACCCGGGTGTCGGAGTCGACGCGAACGCCTTTGACAATCTCCAGGAGGTTGCGCTGGGCGACGACGGTGGCGGCCCGCTCTGCCAACTGCCACGCCTGGTCCCGGTTGGAGTTGCCCGGGTCAAGCACGCCGGTGCCGCGGGCCGCGACGGTCTTGCCGGACCAGTCAACCGCTCCGCCGGGCATGAGCTCCCGGACCTGGCCCGGCGCAGAGATGGGGCCAAGCGGGGTCGGCAGCTCGAACGGGACCTCGGGTTTGGGCGGTAGTTCGGCGGGTACCACGGTGCTCGGGCCGACGGTGCCACTCGTCGCACAGCCGATGGCTAAGAGAGGACTCAGGCACAGGACTACATACCACAAGCGTCGACGGCCGGAATCATGCTTCACTTCTCCTCCTTCATCCGTCAGCTATTTTCTTCCTGCCGCCCGACCGGAGCTGGACTCCGGCCCCGACAAGGCCGAGCACCAGCCAGCACACGATCATTATTACCCGGAGTACAAAATAGCTTGCATTACAGGGCGGCATAACGGACGTGC
>CAZVCQ010000455.1:0-2920 GCA_964626085.1 uncultured bacterium | reverse complement strand
ACCTGGCCGAGGCCAAGGCGCGCAAGGGCCTGATTATCGCGGTCGGCACCGAGGGTGACAAAGAGCTCGAAGAACTGGCCGATGTGGTTTTCCCGGTCCCGGCCGCGCCCGAGTACCTGATGCCGATGCTGGTGGCGATTCCGCTCCAGCTCTTTGCCTACCACGTGGCGGTCATGCGCGGCTGCGACGTCGACAAACCGCGGAACCTCGCCAAGAGCGTCACGGTGGAGTAGTTGAGACCTCAAGCCTCAAACCCCAGGCTCCGGGCAGGGAATTCAGGAGCGGTCCTGGCCGCTGTCCTGCTTGCGAGCCTGTGCGCCATCACGGCCTGCGGGAAGCAAGACAACGAGCCGCCGAAAGTGTTCTCGACCTACCCCGTGAATGGCGCGAGCGGCGTGCCGGTCAATACGCGAATCCGGGTGACATTCTCCGAGGCGATGGACACCGCTTTGGCTGAGGCCGCGTTCGGCACCACACCGGCCATCGCGGGCACGTTCCAGTGGGCGGGTAACAGCGTGTACTTCCGGCCCGGCCAGGACTTCTCGGCCGGCACTGCGTGCACCTTTGCGGTGGAAACGACCGCGACCGATATTGCCGGCAACCGGCTTAACTTCGCCGGGGCAGTCAACTTCACGACCGGCGACATGACCGCAGCGCCGGTCACGGTCTACACGCTCGGCCGGCCGGTCATGGGCGGCTGGTTCAGCCACTGGGGCGGAAATCCGTATACGCGGGACCGATTCACGCTTGAGTACCACGAAATCCAGCCGCCGCCCGACGTCGTCGCCAGCGCGCGGGCGATAATCGACAGCCTGACACTACGCGACCAGCCGGTGCTTTTCTTCAGGCTCTGGTTCGTGAACTTCGCCGGTGGCGACTCGGCATTCGCGCAGAGAAACCTCAACCGGAACGTCAGCTACGTCGAGTCGGTGTACGTGGCCGCCCACATGCGCGGCCTCAAGATGATTGCCGGCAACGCCCTGCCGCAACTCGCCAGCGCCACTGACCAGTGGCTCGTCTGGAACCACCGGCAGTACAACCAGCGGCTGCTCGACCTCGCGGCGCAGCACCCGGATTCGCTCGCGGTCTTCGACATGTATGGGGTGCTGGCCGACTCGAACGGCTACCTGAGACCGGCCTATGCCTCAGGCCCGGACGACTCGCGCCCGAACGAGGCCGGGTACACCGCGTTCGACGCTGCCTTCTTCCCCTTCCTCGAACAGCACTACTAACGCCGGCCCGGTGACCACCCAGCTCCTTTCAGCCCCGCAGCCCGGCTCTCGGCCGACGAGATGACGCATGGTCTCACCGCCCGGAGTGTCTCTTGTCTACCGCGCGTCGGTCATGCGCGGCTGCGATGTCGACAAACCGCGGAACCTAGCCAGGAGGGTCATAGTCGAATAGAGGAGGCCGCTAGGAATGTGCTTCACTTCAGGCGTCTGATTCTTCCCGCCCTGTTTATCCTGGGTTTTCTTGCATGCAAGCCGGCCGACGACACGCCGCCCGCCGTAGTCTCGACCCATCCCACGAACGGCGCGACCGGGGTCCCGACCAACACGCAAATCCGGGTAGCGTTCTCCGAAGCGATGGACGCCGCGTCGGTCCAGGCCGCGTTCAGCATCGCGCCGGTGACCTCGGGCAGATTCGACTGGGCCAGCGACTCGATGATGTACTGGAAGCCGGACACGCTGCTGGGCGTTCAGACATCCTACACGTTCAACGTGGACACGACCGCTACCGACGTCGCCGGCAACCGGCTGCTGCCGGCGGGGCCGTTCCAGTTCTTCACCGGCGACACGACGGCGCCGGCGGCTATGGTCTACATGCTCGGCCGGTCGGTCATGGGTGGCTGGTTCAGCCACTGGGGCGGGAGCCCGCACACCTACGACCGGTTCACGCTCGAATACCACGAAGTCCAGTCGCCGCCGGATATCGTCGCCAGCGCCCAGGCGATAATCGACAGCCTGACACTCTGCGACCAGCCGGTGCTCTTCTTCAAACTCTGCTTCGTGGACTTTGTCGGGGGAGACTCGATGTCTGCGCAGGAGAACCTCGACCGCAACGTCAACTACGTTGACTCGGTGTACGCCGCGGCCACCGGGCGTGGCCTCAAGATGATTGCCGGCAATGCCCTGCCGCAGGTCGCCAATGCTACCGACCAATGGCTGGTCTGGAACCATCGCCAGTACAACCAGCGGCTGCTCGACCTCGCGGCCCAGCATCCGGGTACGCTCGAGGTCTTCGACATGTACTCGGTGCTGGCCGATGGCTCGGGCAATCTCAAGTCCGGATACGCCACCGGCACGGATGACTCGCATCCGAACGAAGCCGGCTACACCGCGCTCGACTCCGCCTTCTTCCCCTTCCTGGAAACGCACTACTAACCAATACCGGCCGCAAAGTCCGGCTGGTCGCCGCAGCCAGCCCTGGAACCTCGTTCCTTCCACAGATTACGCAGACCACACAGATTCCTGTTCGCTGCCCGCCATCCGCCAATCGCCAGTCGCCATCCGCTCCTCATTCATCGCTTTGCACTCATCAATCATCGCTCACCTCAAAGCTCCCTTCAAAGCTGCATCGAAAGCTCGTCGGAAAGTACCTCTCATCGTAGCTTTCATCGTAGGTCTCATTGTAGCCTGAATTGTATATCGCACTGTATCTTCACCTTGATACTGAACTGTATCGCGACCTGGACCCTAGCCTGGGTCGCAAACTGCTCCGGTCGTTGTACCGGGCATTGCTTGCTGACTTGTTTCGCAAATCGTTTCCCGAGTCGGACCCTTCATCGTTCCGTTCGTTGTAGGCTTCAAAGTACCGCTCATTGTTCCTTCGGAGGGATATTCAATTGCTTCTCAAGAGGTAGCCCCCCAGGCGACCCCTATATGCGGTTTTCAGGTCTTGCACATGGCTTCAACCGGCG
>CAZVCQ010000454.1:0-2924 GCA_964626085.1 uncultured bacterium | reverse complement strand
CGTGGGCCGTAACGTAGTCGCCGCCGCTGACGAGGATCATCGGCCCGCCCGGGCCCTCCTGCGGTATCGGCGTGCTGTAGGCCTGCTTGCTTTCGTACACGGCGTCGGTTGTGCGCATGTGCTTCCAGATGTCCTTGCCCGTGTTGGGGTCCACACACAGCAGGTAGCTCCAGTTGCCCGCTCCCGCACCGGTGGGGCCATGGAGTACCGGCACGTACAGCTTGCCCTTGTAGAGCAGCCCGGTCGCGCCGTACTGCCACATTATCTCGAACTTGCCGTGGTCTTTCTGGAGGTTCCGGCTCCAGAGCTGCTTGCCTTCGAGATCGAAGGCCGCCAACTCGCCCGTGCCGACGGCCTGGCCCAATCCCTCAACCGGGCTGGTTCGACTCAGCGCGACCGTGACCAGGCCGGGCGACTATTCGCTGACCGTGTACGATGCTGCCGGGCGCCTCGTGTCAGACGTGTTTCGTGGGCGGCTCGAACTCGGCCCGCAGTTCTGGACCCTGAACCTGCGATCGCCGTCCGGCCGGCGAATTCCCGCCGGCACGTTCTTCGTCCGACTGACGGGTCCGGGTCTGTGTTCCATCCGCCGGCTCGTCCTGCTCTAACGTCGCGGGTTGACATCTGAATTTTCTACATCATCATATATCCATGAAACAAGTTTCTCGTCCTTTCAGTCTGCTCGTTCTGACCGTGGCCTTAGTGGCACTGCTCGGGAGCGCTTGCGACTCGAAGACCGCCCCGGACCGGGCGTGGGAACGCGGAGACTTCCACCCGGTGCCTGAGAATATCGAGTCCTACAAGTTGGCGGACGGTCTCACCATCGACTCGATGTACGGCTATGACGACTTCATCCCGGAGTCGGAGCTACCCCTGTATATGGTAATCCGCAACAGCAAGGACAACGATATCGAAGTCACGTTCCCGGCCGGGCTCGTGTTCGGCGCGGACAGCGTCGACTACCAATACATGATGGTGCTCAAAGAGTTTGCCTTCACCGCCACTGGCAACGGAGCCACGGCCGTGATTGTGCCGACCTACTGCTGCAACGAAGACGGCGACGAACCCGATGACGATTCGCACTATGCCATCGAGGGGCGGGAGAATGATAAGGAGATCCAGGAGCTGCTCGACCTGGTGGTTGACAAGACGCTCTCCGGCGACGACGCGCTTGCCCTGGCACAGGACGCCCTGTTCGAAATCACCGACGGTGAGGGACTGACCGACTCGACCAAGACGCAGCTTCAGAATCTGCCCTGATGGGCTCCGCCGCACCAGCGGCGTTAGTACCGCCGCTGTCCCGGCGGGGGATGGCGGCGCTCGGCTGGGACACTTGCGACGTCATCATCGTTACCGGTGATGCGTACGTAGACCATCCTTCGTTTGGCAGCGCGGTGGTCGCGCGGGTTCTGCTCGACGCGGGATTCAGAGTCGGCGTTATTGCCCAGCCCCGCTGGTCCGGACCCGAGGGCTTCGCTGCTCTCGGCCGGCCGCGACTTTTCTTCGGAGTCACGGCCGGCAACGTCGATTCGCTCGTCGCCAACTACAGCCCGAGTCTCCAGCGTCGGCGCGCTGACGACTTCTCGCCCGGCGGCAAGCCGGGCCTGCGCCCCAATCGCGCGACGACCGTCTACTGCAACCGCCTGCGCGAGACCTTCAAAGACGTCCCGCTGGTCATCGGCGGCATCGAGGCCAGTCTGCGCCGCCTGGTCCACTACGACTACTGGGAGAACTCGGTACGGCGCTCGCTGCTGCTCGACACTCGGGCCGACATCCTCCTCTACGGCATGGCGGAGAAGGGTATAGTTGAAGTCGCCCGCCGCCTCACTTCTGTGTCCCCTGCCCCCCGACCCTCGCCCCTCGACCCGTCCCTTCTGGACGGCATCCCCGGCAGTTGCGTCAACCGGAAGGAGCCGCCGCCGGACGCGGTCACGCTGCCTTCTTACGAGGCGGTCAGCGCCGATGCGGCCAGGTTCAACGAGGCGTTCCGGCTATGGCATCGCGAAGCGGACAACCCGGAAGGCAAGACCGTTGCACAGCCGCACGCCGACCGCTGGGTCGTCCACTACCCGCCGCCCAAACCGCTATCGCCGGCCGAACTCGACCACATCTACGACCTGCCTTACACGCGCCAGCCGCACCCGGACTACAAAGAGAAAATCCCGGCGCTCGAGACGGTCCGGTTCTCGATAACCTCGCACCGCGGCTGCCTCGGCTCCTGTACCTTCTGCTCACTTTCCGCGCACCAGGGCCGCATCATCCAGCAGCGCAGCCGGCGTTCGATACTCGCCGAAGCGGCACGGATTACCCGGCTCGACGGGTTCCGCGGCCACATCACCGACGTCGGCGGCCCGACCGCAAACATGTACGGCGCGACCTGCGCGAAGATGGAGTCCGGACACGTCTGCCCGGACCGTGAATGCACCTGGCCGCAGCCCTGCCCGCGCCTGCGGCTCGCGGCGAAAGAGGAACTGGCCGTCCTCGAATCGGTGCGCTCACTGCCCGGCGTGAAAAAGGTCTCCATCGGCACCGGCATCCGGTTCGACCTGCTCGACGACCAGCCGGGCCTGCACTACCTCGAACAACTCTGCCGCTACCACGTGTCGGGCCAGCTCCGCGTCGCGCCCGAGCACGTCTCTCCGCGCGTTCTCGCCGCCATGCACAAACCCTCACACGCCTCGTATACGACTTTCCGCCGCCGCTTTGCCGAGACGAACCGCCACCTCGGCAAGAAGCAGTACCTGATTCCCTACTTCATCTCCGGCCATCCCGGCGCGACGGTCGAAGACGCGCTCGAACTCGCCGAGTACCTCGTCCGCACCGAGCGGCTCCTCATCCGCCAGGTCCAGCAGTACACCCCGCTCCCGATGACCGCGGCGGCCGCGGCCTGGCATACCGGCAAGGACCCGTTCACCGCCCGGCCT
>CAZVCQ010000453.1:0-2924 GCA_964626085.1 uncultured bacterium | reverse complement strand
GTCGATCCTGTGACTCAATGTCGGGTTTAGGGTACTTCGTGCTCCTTGACATGGGTACGGAACAGTCCAGGCTCAAGGCAGTGGTGAAGTAGTTCTACTCTTCGGAGGGGCGGGTGTACCCGCCCCTCCGAGATAGGAGCACTCATGAAGAGGAGTCTCAAGGAATTCGCTCTGCTTCTCCTGCTCTCTGCCGCAATCGCTCTTGCATCGTTCGCGCCTCACCGGCAGATCGACCACGAGAACAAGCCGACAAATGGTTGCGGCCACGCGGCAATCACCCTCGGCCCCGGTTCTTGGTCTAACCAGCCGGTCTACGTCGCGATTCAGGACGACTCGGGCAAAGGCATCGTACACATCCGCACGGACGTCATGTTTCAGAAGTCCGACGACGGCGGTAGGACGTGGCTGCCCGCAGACGTGCTCGTTCGGCGCGGCGGTCCCTTCGCGGCGTCTCCTGACATAGCTACCGGTCCGGATGGCAGCATCTACATCGTGTACAACGATGACAGCACGGCGCGCCATCGTTTCAGTTGTCAGCGGTCGAGCGACGGCGGTGCCACATGGTCCGAGCCCTCGATTGTCGTTGAGTACGCGGGCAACGTCTTTGTCGGCTGGGGGCGCATCGCTGCGGACTCCGGCGGCAACCTGTTTTGTGCATGGAACGGAGGCCCCATGGACGATTCGCACATCTACGCGTCGGTGTCTTCCGATGGAGGTGCCACCTGGGCTCCTCCGGTTCGCGTGGACGACGACACTACGTGGTGGGGTGGCTGCTACCAGCCGGATGTCTTCGTACAGCCCGGAACCAATCACTATCTGGTGACAGCGAAAGTCCCAAACACCGGCGGCGGCATGACCTCGGGCGCTTACTTCTACCGTTCCACGGACATGGGCCGCACCTTCCAGCCCGGGGTTCGGCTCGACACCTTCGGTCTTACAAGCCAACCGCACGTAGTTGCCGATGCGCAGCACATTGTCTGCGACTATACCGGCGGAACTACCGAAGCTCGGACGCTCTACACCGAACCGGACACGTGGGGCAGTCCTTCACTTGTTTCCAAGCTGGATACGACGCAGTTCTGGTCATACTACAACGGTGCCAAGCTCGCCATTTCGGCCGACGGGTCCGTGCACACGGCCCTTATGGTCTGCGTCGATACGTCTGAGAGTATATACCTACCCTACTACGCCAGTTCCTCAGACCACGGCGTCACTTGGTCCAGCCCCGAACTCGTCAACGACGACACGACGGCAGATAGTTGGAACCCGGACATCGCAGCCGACTCGGCCGGCCACGCGTACGTGGTCTGGCAGGACGGCAGCGGCGAAGTGTGGTTCTCCACCAATAATCCGTCCGGCGTCGCCGAACAGAAGCTTCTTCCGTCGAGTGGCGAAGCCAAGGCACGGGTCGTCAGTCGATACGACGGTATCGAGGTCGAGTATCAGTTGCCTGCCGTTGTGCATGTCCGGGCGACGCTGCACGACGCGATCGGTCGGAGGATTGGCATGCTGGATGCCGGCGATCAGGAGGCCGGCCTTCACCAACTGAGCTGGAAGCGGGACCAGGAGGGCCGCAGGCTGAGCGCCGGGACCTACTTCGTGTACCTGGACATGGGTGCGGAGCAAGCCCGGCTCAAGGCGGTGGTGAGATGAGATGTGCGACTGCGCAGGGCGCAATCGCAGCACTTCAGCAAGAAGAAATCGAGCAGGGGATGGCCAGACTATGAGCGGTTTTCAACCGCCGGTGCTTCCGAGCAACGGTAGTCATGGCCGGCTCTGCTTCCGGCACCGGGTACGTGGTCCGTATGGGGCACTTCAAGGTGCGCGGAGTGCGCCCCGAGCAAAAGAACCACAAAGGAGGTTCTCATGTTCAAGAAGCTCACTGTAGTCTGCGGGCTATTGCTCGCAGCAACCGCAGCCATGGCTGGCCTTCCGTGGCCATGGATGGAGATGGAGTCAACGCCCTTCCCGGTCGGTGAGGGCGCACACATCACCTATGGCCGCGACCGTATATGGGGTATGTTCCCCAACGAGGATAGTTCTGAGACGTTTGTCTGGTGCTACGATTCGCTCCCGGGGGACGGCGATACCAACGATCCCAACATAGGCCATTGGCACGAAATCGATACCACCGGCAGTTCATCGGAGATTGGCGCCAGTCTGCACTTCACTGGCATGACATTCCAGTGGGGGAAAGCGCTGTACCTGATCGGGGCCGAAACCGACCCCGACACTTGGGGACGGGCTCTGTATTGGTACAATGTCGACAGTTGCGAGTGGGACCAATACGACATCGACGATGAGGACGACGAGTTTACCCTCGATAGCGGTGCCTGCATCGCCTACGTGCCGAACCCGGACTATGGCCCGAACGATCAGAGAGAAGGCTGGATATACTGCCTGCCCGGCGATAGCAGGGACTTCTGGCGCTACCCGATTCAGCCCGATACGGACTTCGTGGCCTCGAGCATCTTCCCGCCGAATGGCTCGATCATCGCGGACCGGACGCCGCTGTTCCGGTGGACCGGAGGGTCGGTTGTGTATCGGTTGCAGGTCTCGACCAGTCCGCTCTTTGGCCTGGGCTCGATCGTGATGGATACGGTCGTCTCCGCGATACAATGCCAGACCCAGAGCGACCTCGCCGACACTATGTACTACTGGCGCACCGGCACTCTCTTCTTAGGCAACTGGCAGTGGGCCACTGCGCTCAGCTTCACGCTCGAAAGCAGGTTCAGGAAGCGCCACGACATCGGGGAGAAAGTCGCCAAGGGGGCGGCAATGGCGTACACAGCATTTGACGTGGGCCCGTCCATTTACGCGCTTGCCGGCTATCGAGACGACGACGATGCGACGTACTTCTGCAGGTACAGTATGGGGTGCCCCCGGTTCGATGGACACCTGTAGTGATGGGTGTAGCATGAAAC
>CAZVCQ010000452.1:0-2925 GCA_964626085.1 uncultured bacterium | reverse complement strand
GTTACCTATGTCCTGATAATAACCTGTTACCTATGTCCTGAGTCCGGACCCCCCCGCAGCTTGGACACGGCCAGGTTAGGGTAGAGGTTAGGATTGAGGTGTAGCTACATCGCGCGGAACGACGCGGGGAAGACGAAGCGGAACAATGCCGGGAACGATGAACGGAACGAGTTCGGAAACAACCAACCGAACAGCGATGGATACAGCTCAAGACCAAGGTTGAAATCCGGGTTGAGATAGAGCGGACGACACACGTGCCGACGCAGGTGACTACACAAGTGGGGATACGTCTGCCGGTGCTTCCTGGCGAACAACGAGAGGTACTTTGCAGCGCAGATCGAGCCGAGCAATGACGCCGAAATCGGCCGGACCGCTCTCAGCTAGCGCGCGATGATGAGCTTCCGCATAGCTTGGGCTTGAGCTTGCGTCTGACGCACGAAGTAGACGCCGGGGCTGAGGCGGCTGACGTCGTTCGCGCCGGGCTTAAGGTCCATAACCTTCCGGCCATCGATAGAGAGCAGGGAGGAGGGAGGAGAGAGGAGTGAAGGCGGGAGGAGCAGGACGCCACGGACGATGGTTGCCGCGTTCGTTGCTCGCACTTCGGCGCTCGGCGGTCCCTCTTCGATACCGGTCAGGAGGCCGAAATAGTAGAGCGCCCACTTGCAGCGCAGGGCTAGGTCTGATGTGTCGCGCTCCGAGGGAGCCTGGCCCGGGTCGCCGAACGGCGAGCCGATGACCGCATACCAGTAGGTCGCCGTCGAGTCCGGGGTAATGTCAATCGGGCCCGTCGAGAAGAGCACGCGTCTGTCGGCTGGGTCCCAGCTTGTCGAGTCGTACGGCTCGTATTCACGTGTCTTGTAGTTGTATCCCGCCTGGGTCAGGTACCTCTCGACATCGGCTACCGGGTCGATGTCGATTGTGAACTTCTTGAAGGCTGTTAGCCCGAGGCTTTGCGGCGCTTTCACCAGCATTATCGCCACAGCGCCCGGAGCGCCGGAAGAGTCCCACTGGGCGCCTGGTGGTTCGTAGTTGTCCGCGTCGTACACGAAGCCGGTGTTTCTTACCCGGATCGTTTCGCCGCTGACGACGTACGTCCCGTCTAGTATCAAGCCGGTCATGTCGTCGCTGCCGCTGCCTATGTCCGCGTCCATAACCGGGCCGAAATAGACTTGATTCAGGGCGTTTGGGCTGAGGTTGGTGACATCGTATCTGAGGAAGAAGAAGTCCCAGGCGTTGGGGTCGTCGAAGCCGAAGACCGATACGAAGACGTCTATGCCTAGGGGTCGGCTGGAGGATTCCTGAAGTGCGGGGTCGGAGTCGGTGCAGCAGCACCACATGTCCATCTCGGATAGATACTGCTGCGGGGCCTCGGGGAAGCGGCCCAGCGGTGGCGGCCAGTCGCCCGGATACTTGTAGACACGGTCATCGTGATTGCCGTAGCCTTCGCGCCAGTAGCGGGCAGAGGTGGGGCCCATTTCGGTTCCGCCTGAGTTCGGGTTGTACGTGAAGGTCACGAGCGTGTCGGCGCCAACGACGCTGCCGATCCATGCGCCGGCGCCGAACACGTAGCTGGCGGGTACGCCTGGCAAGGTGTCGGGTATCGACGGGTCGTATCCCCAAGGGCCGTAGTTGTAGATCAGAACGTTCCAGCGGTTCAGGTCAAACGACTTGGCGTCGTAGATTGCCACCGCCAGTGCCGGCACAAGCAGCGCGAGAAAGAGCAGTTTCTTCACAGGACCTCCCACTGGTGACGGCTGTCAGTAATAAATAGCTTATCTCGTGGGCAAGACCCACGGGATGCCTCCGTAGCTGCTAATCATATATGCTCGCCCATTGGAATACTCGGTGAAAGGTCGCGGCCGACTCTTGGGTCTTCATCGAGCCACGATAACCTTCCTCATGGCCTGAGTTTGCGTCTTGCGGACAAAGTACACGCCGGGGCTGAGGCGGCTGACGTCATTTGGGCCGGGCTTGAGGTCCATCACCTTGCGGCCGGAGATGTCGAGGAGAACGGCCTTGGGGACAATTCCCGTGCGGGGACAGTCCCCGAGGACCAGCAATCCGCGGACTACGGTGGCGATTGGCTGGACGTTGCGCGGGGCGGGCGGCCGTTCGGCGACTCCGGTCACCTGCTCGAAGTACTCGCGCGCCCACTTGCAGCGCAGGGCAAGTTCCGAAGTGTCGCGTTCCGAGGGGGCCTGGCCCGAGTCACCGAAGGGCGAGCCGATGACCGCATACGAGAACGTCAGAACCGAGTCGGGGGCAAGGTCGAAGGGGCCGGTGGCGAGCAGCATGCGCTTGTCACCAGGGACGGAGTCGAGCGAGTCGTAGGGCGCGTACGCGCCGGTCTGGAAGTTGTACCCAGCCAGTGTCAGATACTGCGCGGAGTCATTCGTCGGCTCGACGTTGATCACGTACGCCTTGAATGCGGTCAGGCCGAGTGACTCAGGCGTTTCGAGCAGCATCACGGCGACGGCTCCGGGCGTGCCTGATTCCCAGGTCGAGCCACTCGCTTCGTAGTTGTTGTAGTCGTACGCGAAGCCGGTGTTCTGCACACTGATGGTTTCCTGTCCAACCACGTAGGTGTGGTCGAGTATCAGGCCGGCCATGTCGTCGGTTGCGTCGCCGATGTCGGCATCGAGCACCGCGCCGAAGTAGGCATCGTGAATCGAGTCGCCCGAGTAGTTGGCGAGTTCGTACTTGAGGAAGAAGAAGTCCCGGGCCAGCGAGTCGTCGTAGCCGAAGACGGTAAGGTAGACGTCAATGCCCAGTGGTCGGCCGGGAGAGGTGTGATTGGCCGGGTTGGAGTCGCAGAAGCAGCACCACATGTCCATGTCCGAGCGCGGGACTTGCGGCGCCATCGGGAAACGGCTATTACCCGGAGTACAAAATAGCTTGCATTACAGGGCGGCATAACGGACGTGC
>CAZVCQ010000451.1:0-2935 GCA_964626085.1 uncultured bacterium | reverse complement strand
CATCTGTTCCATCGTCGCTGCTGCTTTCGCGGTCAGTTCCGCCTCGGAGAGTCGAGTCAGGTCGGGCCGTTCCTTCTTCTCGTAGGCGGTTCGGGCAGCGGTAATCCACTTGCGCCCGCGCCCCGGGCCGTGCCGGAGTATCCACAAGAGGAAGCCGGGCAGCTTGAACAGCGTCTTGAGCGGGCTGACTTTGATATCCGGCAGGTCGCCGGCCCCGAGTGCGAGCTTGGCGCGGTCTTCGGGTTTCAGGTTCTGGCCGCCGAACATCTGGGCCTGGCTCATGCGGCCGGCGAACGGCATCCGGCGCACCATTCCGGTGAACGTGTTCAGGTTCATATAGAGGCGGCCGGCGACGTTGTCGAAGAGCGGGTTCTCGCCTGTCGAGATGCCGATACGCGCGATGATGCCGCCGAGCAGCTTGCCTACGTAGTCGCCGACCGTTGACCAGACCATCGGCGTAAGCACGCCCGGCAGAACTTCGGCCGCATTCGTAGTAGACCAGACCTGTCGGTCTTCCCACGACCTGGGTGGCGCGATGGTAGTAATCGGCCGCGACTGGAGGATGAACAGGTTGGGGCCCGCGAGCGCCCACTCGATGTCCTGCGGAGCACCGAAGACCTTCTCGACCTTGAGCGCAAGGCGGGCCAGCTTCCGCGCGACCGCGTCGGAGATTGAAGGTCTGTCGGTCCTTGCCGGTGGCACTGGCTGCTCAATGGGAGAACCGGTCGGGGAGAAGGCGGTTTCGACGGACTTGGTGGAGATGGAACGTTCCACAATATGCAGGTTGCCGCGGTCAATCACGAAGCGGTCAGGTGTCACCTTGCCCGACACGAGGGCTTCACCCAGACCCCAGCAGCTTTCAACGACGATGCGTTCGCGGCTGCTTGAGACCGGGTCGGCCGTGAAGACTACACCCGCCGCGTCGGCGGCAACGAGCTGTTGCACGATGACGGCCATAGCCGCCTTGTCGTGTTCGCACTGCCCGACAGGGGCCGTCGAGGCCAACCCGTTCTGGGTGCGGTAGTCGAGCGCCCGTTCGGTCCAGAGCGAAGCCCAGCAGCGTTTGACCAGCTCGATGCAGCCGTTGGCATCGGCCGCTCGGAGGTAGGTGTCGTAGAGTCCGGCGAACGAGTGGCCGGGCAGGTCCTCAGCCGTGCCGGAGGAACGGACTGCGATGAGCGGCGTTCGGAGCCGCTTGAAGGCAGCGCGGATTTCGGCTGTCGTTTCTGGAGCCAGCTCGGTAGAAGCGATGAGTTCGCGGATTGCGGCGAGGCGTTGGCCTCTGCGGCCCCTGTCCGACAGTGCGCGTTCCGGCTTGCCCAGCCGCAGCGTGGAGACGTGCGCGCGATAGGCCTCGGCCGTGACGCAGAACCCCTCCGGTACCGGCAGTCCGGCCCGCATCAGCGCGGCCAGGTTCAGTGCCTTCGCACCGACGAGCGCACCTGCGTCCGGCGGTACTCGTCGGAGCGAAATGACGCGGACAATCCTGTCCACGTTGTCAGTATGGCGACGCCGCACTCACTGTCAACAAGCCCGGAAGCCCGGAGAACTGAGACAGGAACTGACCACAAAGCCACAATGTCACAACGCGGCCCGGATGATCTTGTCCTGCGTCTGCTTGGCGTCTTGGCGACTGTCTGTCCGTTTCGGGGAAGCGCTCGGAGTTGCACGGGCGAGCCGCACGAGCTACACTTTCTCGCGCCCGGTGCCTCTCAGGTTGGACTGGAGCCGGGCGGGGTCGCGACCGAGGTTCTGGTCGCGGCATTGAAGATCGAGATTCACGGATGGCGCGGGCCGCGCGCCCAAAGAGGAACAGTAATGAAGAACGCAGTAATCGTAGCGCTCCTGTTGGCAGCCGCGGCATTTGCGGCCAACCCATTCCGTCCCGCGCGCAGCGGCAGGTCCACGCCGCAGACGAACCCGGAGGACTTCCGGGTCGGGTTCTGGGACAGCCACAAGTTCGACCCGCTCAGCGAGCGGGCACCGCTCCCGGGCGGACTCCAGATTGACGAGTATGATGGCGATGGAACCGGCTATTACCTTGTGCAGTTCGGCGGGCCGGTATACGGCTCGCAGGTTGACCGGTTGCGGCGTGCGGGCGGCGAGTTCCTCGGCTTTCATTCGCGCTACCTGTCGTTCGTGAAGATGAACCGCGCCGCTGCCGGAGAGGTCGCGGCGCTGTCCTTCGTGCGTTGGGTCGGCGTCTATCAGCCCGGATACAAGTTCTGGTCGCAGACTCTTGTCGAGGCGGGGTTCGGCCGGGTCTCGGTCGTGCTGTTCTATCCCGAGGACATCGAGGCGGCGAAGGCCGAGCTTGAGGCAATGGGTCTTACCGTCGTTCGCTCCGGTGTTTCCGAGAACATGAAGGTCATCGAGGTCGACTGCTCGCGCAAGCAGCTTGCGAGCATCGCGCGGCTCAATTGGGTCTTCTCGATCGAGGAGTGGCATCCGGCCGAGCCGGAAAACGACAGGTGCCAGTGGGTCGTGCAGGACTGGACCGAGAACGAGCGGAATGTCTGGGGCCACGGCATATTCGGGATGGATGAGATACTCGGGTACACCGACACGGGACTCGACGTTGACCACTGGGCGTTCTATGACCCGAACGTCGCGATTACCGACACCGGCGAGTTTCCGACCCACCGTAAGGTCGTAGTCTTCAAACACTACCCGCCTGCGGGCGGTGTCGGCGACCCGGACGGTCACGGCACCCACGTCGGCGGGACCATGGCCGGCGACGATTCGATCAACGGGGGCAGCAGCGTGTACGACGGTCATGCCAAGGAAGCGCGGATAGTCCATTTGTCGCCGATTCCATCGCCTCCGGGCAATGACTTCACGGTGCCGCTCAACATGATAACCAATGACTTGCGTAACCCGGAACTCCGGCCCCACACCATCGGCAACTCCTGGTGGACCGGGACCAAGGGGCAGT